>CALRVN010000059.1:0-13126 GCA_943371625.1 Hyphomicrobium sp. CS1GBMeth3 | reverse complement strand
TGGCCGGCAGCCATGCTTCGCTCGTCGTCCATGCCGCGGAAGTCGCCGCGGCGATCGAAAAAGCTGCACTCGCGAAATGACGGTATTGCTCTCGGCGTTTTAGCGCCGGGAGCGCACGCGCCGCTCACGCATCAAATTGTTTTCCGCGCCAGCATCCGGAGGATGACATGACCCAACACGGCATATTGAGCCAGGACGCCGCGAGCCTTGAGACGGCACCGACGCGTTACGCCGAAGGTGACGGAATCCGCTTCGCCTACCGCAAGCTCGGCCCCGTTACCGGAACGCCGCTCGTCCTCCTGCAGCACTTCTCGGGCAATATCGACGCGTGGGATCCCGCCGTCGTCAACGCTCTCGCGGCCGATCGACCTGTCATCGTGTTCGACAACGCCGGGGTCGGGCGCTCGAGCGGTCAAACGCCCGACAATGTCGCTGCGATGGCGAAAGACGCCGTCGCCTTCATCAAGCTGCTCGGTCTTACTGAGGTCGATCTGCTGGGTTTTTCTCTCGGCGGCTGCATCGCCCAACAGATCGCCGCCGAGCACGGACGGCTGGTTCGCAAGCTGGTCCTCGTCGGCACCGCACCGAAAGGCGGAGAGGAGCACCTGTTAGCGGTCCTAAAGGAGGCGTTTGCTCAAACGGATGCGCCGGATCCTCGCCTGCCTTTGTTCTTCACAACTTCGTCCGCCAGCCAGGCGTCCGGCTTAGCCTTCCTGAAGCGCGCGAAGCTACGTCAGAACGATCGGGACACCGACAACGGCAGCGCGGTAACCGACCCTCAGGCCAAGGCGCTGATCACGTGGTGCGCCACGCCTGATCCCGGACACGCCATGCTGCGCGCCATCCGCCAGCCCGCTCTTGTGGTCAGCGGCAGCAACGACACCATGCTGCCCGCGAACAACGCCTGCGCCATGTTCAAGGCATTGAGCAACGCTCAGCTGATCCTCTATCCCGACTCAGGACACGGCGCCCTATTTCAGCACCACGCGATGTTCGTCAGCCATGTCCGAACCTTCCTGGATACAGAACCGGCGCTTCCAGCCGTGCAGTAGCGCCGCGCTCATGCTGCGTGACGATCTGGCAACATCACCTTTCCAACCTTACAGCCGGGACAACTTTCCGCTTTAACTAGACGGTTTCGCTCAACAATAGTCATGTCTGTATATTTTTTGTGCATGCGTTTTGAGGGCATATGTATCGCGTTGCCATGTTGCGGGCGTTGTCGCTCGCGCCAATGTTTCTTGTCGCCGCCGTCCCGGCTGTCGCCCAGGAAAATCCGCCGGCGACCGCGGCTTCGCCGCCGGTGAGCGAGCCCGCTCCGCCAACGCCCGCCGCCAAGCCGGAGCAAACCGAGTTGCCGCCCGTGGTGGTCACGACCGCGGAAACACCAGTCAAAAAGGCCAAGGCAAAGACCAGGAGCAAATCGAATGCGCCGGCCAGCGCGGGCGCATCGCCCACGCCAGCACCAACACCGACCGGCCAGAGTTCGAACAGCGGCCAAACGGCATGGGGCCCGGTCGATGGCTACATCGCCACCAACACCGCGACGGGCATCAAGACCGACACGCCCATCAGTGAGATCCCGCAGTCCGTCAGCGTCGTGACGCGTGACCAGATCCAGGACCAGGGCGCCAACTCGATCCAGGAGAGCCTCAACTACACGGCTGCTGCTTACTCGCCGTACGGCACCGACAGCCGCTTCGACACGCTGTTTCTGCGCGGCACCTTCGCCGATCTCTATGTCGACGGCATGCGCAAAGCGGTCTCCGGCGACGTGAACCGCATCGATCCCTACACCCTCGAACGCGTCGAGGTGCTGCGCGGCCCCTCGGGCGTACTCTACGGACAGGGCACGACCGCCGGCATCATCAACATGGTGTCCAAGCGCCCCAGCGCCGATCACGTCAACGAGGTTGGCGCCATCGTCGGCAACTATAGCAACCTCCAGGCTTTCGCCGACCTCGGCGGCAAGCTCACCGGCGACGGCAAGTGGACGTACCGGCTCGTGACGCTGGGCCGCGACCGCGATGCGCAGGTCGATTTTGTCGAAGACGACCACGTCGTGGTGGCACCGTCCATTACCTGGCGCCCGGTCGCCGGGACAAGCCTGACCGTACTGGGCAACGCTCAGCGCGATCGCACCGGATCGACCCAGAGCTACCTGCCCGCCGAAGGCACGCTTTTCCCCAGTCCCCATGGGCGCATCCCGACCTCGCGCTTTACGAGCGAGCCTGGCTTTGACCGCTATGACGTCGACCAGGGGTCCGTGACGGCCCTCTTCGAGACCAAGCTCAACGAGTATTGGACACTGCGCCAGAATGCACGCTTCACCAGCGCCGACATCGACCGCCGCACGGTGTTCTCGAATAACTGGGTGGGTACCCCCTATCTCGATCCGGAACACCGCACCATCGCCCGCGACAGCTATATCAATCTGGTCCAGACCAACAGCTTCACCAGCGACAGCCACGCGGAGTTGCGAGTTCGGACGGGCGACATCGAACAGAAGATCCTTGTCGGCCTCGACTACACGCGATTTCATAAGAGCAGCTCGACGGGATTTATCGAAGGGACGCTCGGGTCTCCCTCGGCAATCGATCTCTATGATCCTGTCTATGGCGACTTCACCATCCCCGATGTCTTCACCGATCCCGACTACGACATCGAAGGCCATGGAATTTACGCACAGGACCAGATCAAGGTCGGACGGTGGATCGCGCTGCTCGGCATCCGCCGCGACGAGTTGATCACCGGTGTCGAAGGCGCCCCCGAAGAAAAGCACACGGCGACCACCTATCGCGCCGGCTTGATGTACGAGCTGCCGTTCGGACTGACGCCCTACATCACCTACGCACAGTCATTTACTCCCGTAGAAGGCGCCGACTTCTTGAATTCGCCGTTCGAGCCCCTGCGCGGCACCCTCAAGGAAGCCGGATTCAAATACATGCCCGCCGGCGGCAACGTCAGTGTCACGGCCGCGGTTTACGATATGACAGAGGAAAACCGCTTGAGCCCCGATCCAGATCATTCGGACTTCTCGATTCAGGGCGGCGCGGCGCGGTTCCGCGGCTTCGACATGGAAGCCTCGGCCGAAATCGGTGACTTGGAGCTGATCGCCGCCTACTCCTACATCTTCGCCATAAACATCGCGGGCGAAGGAGTGGGCCTGCGCCCGTTCATGGTACCTGACAACCAGGCATCGCTCTGGGCAAAGTACTCGTTCGCGATCGCTGGCATCGAAGGATTTTCGATCGGCGCCGGCGCGCGCTACGTCGGTGCAGCGCCGAACGAGGGGCCGAGATACGGCATGCCATTCTTCGAGACGAAACCGTACACCATGTTCGATGCCATGGCCGGTTACGAGGACGACGACTGGCGCCTCGCCGTCAACGCCACCAACCTGGAGGATAAGATCGCCGTATCCGGATGCGTTTTCCCGGATTGCTACTATGCGCCGCGACGCACGATCTTCGGCACGCTCGTCCACAAATTCTGAAACGCCGTCTGCTTACTGCCTACTGCCCGCCTACCCCGCCTGCGCCGTGACCTCGATCGCTGTGACGATCTCGGCATAGTCCTTGATCGGCAGTGGGTGGCCGATCAGAAAGCCCTGCATCTCGGTGCAGCCCTCCTGCCACAGGAACGAATGCTCGCCCTCGGTCTCGACACCCTCCGCGATGACCGGAATTTGCAGCGCCTGCCCCAGGCCGATGATCGAGCGCACGATGGCAGCCGACTGCGCGTTGCTGTCGACGCCGCTGATGAAGCTCCGGTCGATCTTGATCTTGTCGAACGGGAAGGACTGCAGCGACGACATCGACGCATAGCCGGTGCCGAAATCGTCCATCGCGATCTTGACCCCCAGCGCCTTCAGGCGACCGAGCACGGCACGCGCGCGCATCGGTTCGGCAAACAGCACGCCTTCGGTGATCTCCAACTCCAGACGGTCCGGCGGCAGCCCCGTTTCGGCCAGCACCGTCTGCACGAGATTGGCGAGGTCGCCGTAACGGAACTGCACCGGCGACAGATTGACGGCGACCTGTAGCGGCACCGGCCACGAGGCAGCCTCGCGGCAAGCCTCGCGCAGAGCCCAAGCCCCGATTTCCACGATGAGCCCGTTCTCTTCCGCCAGCGGAATAAATTCCGACGGCGAGATGAAGCCACGCGTGGCATGCGGCCACCGCGCAAGTGCTTCGAAGCCGAACACCTGCCCGTCGATCTTCGCCTGCGGCTGGTAATAGAGCAGGAGTTCGTTGCGATCGAACGCTTCGCGCAGCTCCTTCTGCAAGGCAAAACGCCTCCGCAGACGCTGGTCTAGGTCGGGGTCGAAGAACCGCACCGCTTTGCGGCCGTCATCCTTGGCGCGGTAGAGCGCGGCGTCGGCGTTGGCGATCAGCGTGACCATGTCGGCGCCATCCCGCGGATACACGGCGCCGCCCATGCTGAGGCCGACCGATATCTTCTGGCCGTGCACCTCCATCGGCTCGGCAATTGCTGCGAGAAGCCGCGCTGCCAACTCCTCGGCGGCCTGCGGTTGTGCGCCGCCGGTCGACACGATCGTGAACTCGTCGCCACCGATGCGGGCGACGAAATCCCCCCCTGCCGCGGCCCTGAGCCGCCGCGACACGATGCACAACAGCTCATCGCCCGCGATGTGGCCGAACACGTCGTTGGCCTCCTTGAAATGGTCGAGGTCCCCGGTGAGGATCGCGAAGCTTTCGCCCCGCGCCCGCGCGCCCGCGAGAACCTCGTCCAGCCTGATGGCAAGCAGCGTCCGGTTGGGCAGATCCGTCAGCGGATCATGGTGGGCAAGGTGCGTGATGCGGGTATGCCGCGCCAACAGCTCGGCACGGGCGACGCGCATGTTTTCCCGCGCTTCGTCGAGACCAATCGCGGCGTCGCGCACCTGCTCCTGCAGCATGTTGAAGCTTTGCGCCATCTCGCCAAGCTCGTCGTTCGAGTTGGGACGCACCGGCGTGATGTTGATCGAAACGTGGGCAGCGTCGAGGTCGCCGTGGCCAAGGGCGCGCATCGCGATGGAGAAATCCTGCAGCGTGCCCCAGGTGAGACGCTTTGCGGCGGCGCTGACCTCCTGCGCCGAGTAGGTGATCATGCCCGGCAGCACGAGGCCGACGCTGATCGTCAGCAGCGCCACGGCAACGAAGATGTCCTCCAGCACTGCCACGAGCCGTGGGTCGCTCTGCTGCACCGTGTTGACGGCCATCAGGTAGGCGATGCCGTCGAGGATCAGCACGAACAGCATCGCGCCCGTGAGCTTGGTGTGCAGCGTATTGGCGATCATCGGCAAGCCGACGCGGCGGCGGTCTTCCATCACGCGCCACGCGTAGAGAGCAGCCCCCGAATAGGCGAGGGCAAGGCCAAACAGCACGGTCGGCAGACCGAATTGCTGGAACCCTAAGATCGCCGACATCAGCCAGACGGTGGCAGCAAAGAGTCCGAGCATGATGGTCCCGCGCGGCGCCCGATAGGGGCGATGCGCGTCTGGCATGTCACGCCGCAACAGCCAGGCGGCAACGTTTGGCATGCAGATGCTGATCAGATAGGTGAAGTTGGCGGCGGCGATCATCCATATCGGGACGCCCACCAGCAGGAAGGTGATCGCCGACCCAGCGGTCAGCAACGTCGCGGCCCACGGGCAATCGGTACGCGCCAGGCGTAGCGACAGGAAGCGCGGCAGCAGCCCATCGTCGGCGAGTTGCGACATGGTTCGGGCCGCGCCAGCCAGCGGCTGCAGCGTCCCGTGGAACATGTTGAGCATGATGAACCAGATCGCCGCGGCCTTGCCGAGGCTGCCGAGCAGCGGCGAAAACGTCGGACCAAGGACCGTCGCGAGGTCCTGTCCCAATTTCTCCGGCCCCAGCACGCCAAGCCAGATGACCGGCAACGCGATGAAGTAAATCCCGGCCATCGCCGCCGATGCGAACACCGCGCGCGGCACATTCTTGTTGGGATCACGCGTTTCGCCGACGTGGCATGTCGCGGCCTCGAAAGCGGGCGCCGTGAAACCGATCAGATAGAGCCCCGCCATGATCGACGTGAGATCGCCGAACCACCCTTCGAACGGCGACGTCAGGTGGTAGGTGAATGCTTGACGCCAATCCACCGTACCCGAAAGCATCGGAATGAGCGTCGACAGGAAAGCCAGCACCGCCGAGCCAGCGGCGATCGGGATTGCAAGGCGTGCGACCCATTTGATGCCGCACAGCGCCACGACCGTGAACGCTGCGAGAATGGAGATGGCGACGATCTCTACCGGCGCATTTGGAAAATACCATTGCTGCAGCGCCGATGCCGAGAGCAGCGCTGTCAATCCGCAGGTCGGGATCCAGCCCCACCAGTAACAAGTGCCGGTGAGCGATGCGAGCACCGGGTTGTAAGGGCGGAACGCCTCTGCGCACGCAGCCGAAATGCCGCCGACGCGGTTGGGCCACATCAGCACCAACTCAGTCCAGGCCGGTGCAGCGGCCCACCCGAGCAGCACGCCGACGATGAGCAATGGCACCGCGGCGCTGCCCTGGCCGAGGATCGCATCCTGGCCGACGAACAGCGCCGTGATGATGAAGATCATCTGGTTGCTGCCACCCATGGCAAGGGCGGTATTGCCGACCCAGCCGAGCACGCGCGGATGCGGCGGGGTTGGGGCGATGCGGAATTCCGGGGAGGTCATGCTGGGCGTACCTGACATGGCGCGGAGCCGGCCCCCAGCTCCACCGTCAGCATGCGGAGCTTGCGTTATCTAATTGGATTCCAAAAATCTAAAATTGTCTGCAACGGCGCCCTCAAGCCTCCGGCATCAGCGGCGCCCGAACAGCTTCTCTATGTCGGCGAGCTTCAGCTCCACATAGGTCGGCCGCCCGTGGTTGCATTGACCCGAATATGGTGTCGCCTCCATATCGCGAAGCAGCGCGTTCATCTCCTCCGGCGTCAGCCGCCGGCCCGAGCGCACGCTGCCGTGGCATGCGATCGTGGCGACGACCGCCATCAGACGCTCCTTGAGCGCTTCGCTCGCGCCCTCGCGGACGATGTCCGCCGCAATATCCTTTACCAGCCCCACGATATTGCCGTTCGCGATCAGCGCCGGCACCTCGCGCACCACGACCGCACCGGTCCCGAACGGCTCCAGCACCAGCCCCAGCTCCTCGAGCTCGGGCGCCTTCTCCGACAGCGCCACGGCCTCGTCGTCGTCGAGATCGACGACCACCGGCACCAGAAGCCCCTGCCGCGCGATGCCACCCTCACTTAGCATCGTCTTCAGCCGCTCGTAGACGAGACGCTCGTGCGCCGCGTGCTGGTCGACGATGACGACGCCATCGCGCGTCTGCGCGACGATGTAGTTCTCGTGTAGCTGCGCGCGCGCCGCGCCCAGGGGGCGATCCTGAAGCTCTTCTGCCGCGGGCGCGGTGAACGCGCGCGTGTCGGCGCTCGGTGTCTCTCCGACATCGAGCGGTGCTTGCATCGCCTCCGCAAAGCCGAACGACATCCCGCTGCGCGGCGAGACAGCACCGTAGGCCGGAGCACGCGGCCGATCGAATGCAACCACGTTGGACCGCAACTCATCCAACGCCGATACTCCATTGGCCGCCGATGCCCGGTGCCCCGCCGCGTGCAGGCTCGCCGCCAGCGCATTAATCAGCAGCGAGCGCACGCGACCTGAATCGCGGAAGCGTACCTCCACCTTCGCCGGATGCACGTTGACGTCGACCTCTTCCGGTCGCAGCTCGACGAACAGCGCCAGCAGCGGATTGCGCCCGCGCGGAATGAGGTCGCCATAGGCTGCTCGCACCGCGCCGATCAGCAGCTTGTCCCTCACCGGCCGGCCGTTGACGAACAGGAACTGCTGCGCGGCGTCGGGTCGGTGCAGCGTCGGCAGCCCCGCAAAACCTTTCACCGAAATGCCGTCGCGCTCCGCTTCGACCGGAACCGCGTCGTCCATAAACTCGCGGCCCATGATGCGCCCCAATCGCTGCAGCAGGCCGTCGTCCCCCGCTGCCTCACGCGGCAGCTTGAGACCGGTTCGCTCGCCCGTCGTCAGCGTAAAGCCCACCTGCGGATGCGCCATCGCGAGCCGCTTGATCACCTCGCCCATCGCCTGGTTCTCGGCGCGCTCGGACTTCATGAATTTCAAACGCGCTGGCACGCTCGAGAAGAGATCGCGCACCTCAACCGTCGTTCCGGAATTGCCCGCAGCTGGCTTCACGGCGCTCTTCGTCCCGCGATCGACCGCCAGCGCAAATGCGTCCGACGCCCCGCGCGCACGCGACAGGATCGTCAGCCGCGCGATGGAGCCGATCGACGGCAGCGCCTCGCCGCGAAAACCAAGCGTGCGAATGGCAAACAGGTCGTCGTCGGAAAGCTTCGAGGTCGCGTGCCGCTCGACCGCCAGCATGAGATCAGCGGGCGGCATCCCCGAGCCGTCGTCCGTGATGCGGATCAGCGACAGTCCGCCCGCGACAGCCACGACCTCGATTTCGGTGGCGCCGGCATCGAGCGCATTCTCGGTCAGCTCTTTGACGACGCTCGCTGGCCGCTCGACGACCTCGCCAGCGGCGATGCGGTTGATCGTTTCCGGCGAAAGTTGGCGGATCGCCATACCCGATACCTCCTGGCCGGCATGCGCCGGGAAATGAGACGAACCTACCCGCCGATTCGCCTCTGCCCGGGCCGGGACGCACAACCATCCCCGGTTTTTCGGCTTGTCCTGCGACTAAAGGCTATGCCGCGCACATACAAACCCTGCATTTTGGAGCGACGTGCGACCGGCAGGCAGCTATCCAAGTCACTGGATTTTGTCCATCTGTGGCGCCCACTACGCCTGTGTGCCGAGCGCCCGTAGTCGCGCTCCGCCAATCCCCTGGAGAAACTATGCGGCTCGACGCCATCGCCATCGGAAAGAACCCGCCCCTCGACATCAACGTCGTGATCGAGGTGCCCGTGGGCGGCGAACCCATAAAGTACGAGCTCGACAAGGCATCAGGCACACTCTTCGTCGACCGCTTCCTCTACACGCCGATGCGCTATCCCGGGAACTACGGGTTCGTGCCGCATACCCTCTCGAGCGACGGCGACCCCATTGATGTCCTCGTCTGCAACACGCGCGCGATCATCCCTGGGGCGGTAATCAACTGCCGCCCCGTTGGCGTTCTGGTCATGCAGGATGAAGGCGGCGGCGACGAGAAGATCGTGGCGGTGCCTAGTTCGAAGACGACCATGCGCTATGACAAGATCGCCAACTACACCGACCTGCCGCAGATCACCGTGCAGCAGATCGAGCACTTCTTCGGCCACTATAAGGATCTCGAGCCGAGCAAGTGGGTCAAGATCGACCACTGGGGTGACAGTGGCGAGGCGCGCCGCCTCATCACCGAGTCGATCGAGCGCGCCAAGAAGTCCAACCGCTAGCGAGGGTCGCGCCCCTCGCTACTTATCCTCTCGGCCGCCGTAGGCGGCAAGGCGCCAAGGGCGCCCGGCGCGAGCGCCGGCTATCAATTAGCGCGGCAGCCGCCGCAGACAAAGCTTCCCTCAGCTCGTGTCACTCTGAACAAGAGCCCTAACCCTTCTTCGCCTGCTGCAGCGTCGGCTTGCCGACGATGGTGACGATGAGGTTGTGCGTGTCCAGCAGCCGCTTGGCGACGCGCTTCAGGTCGTCGAGCGTGATCGCCGCGATCATCGCGTTGCGCTTGTCGACGTACTCCGGCCCGAACCCATCCATGCGCAGCCCGAGCAGCTGCGAGGCGATCTTGGCGTTGGTGTCGAAGCGCAGCGGATAGGATCCGATCAGATAGCTCTTGGCGTTGTCGAGGTCGGCTTGGCTCACGTCGCCATTGGCCATCTTCTGCAGCTCCTGGCGGATGATGTCGAGCGACTGCCCCATCATGTCGTTGCGCGTTGCAACGCCGCCCGAGAAGATCGAGGTGTGCTGGTAGGGATAGACGTAGGTGTAGACCGAGTAGGCGAGGCCGCGCTTCTCGCGCACCTCTTCCATCAGCTTGGAAGCAAAGCCGCCGCCTCCGAGAATCTGGTTCAGCACGAATGCCGGCATGAAGTCGGGGTCTTTGCGCGGCATGGCACCCATGCCGAACACCGCCACCGACTGCGGTACGTCCATGTCGACGACCGTCTGCTGGCCGCCCGTGATCGGATCGGTCTTCGACACCGGCGACAGCTCGGCCTTCGCTGGGAGATCGCCGAACACTTCATCGAGCAGTTTACCGAGCTGCTCCGGCGTGATGTCGCCGACCGCCACGACCTTCAGCGTGTCCTTGGCGAATACGCGCTTGCGATAGCTCTCGAGATCAGCGCCCGTCAGCTTGCCGACGGTCTCCTCGGTGCCATTGGCCGGCCGCGCATAGGGATGCCCGGCAAAGGCCACAGCGTACCACTGGTTCTGCGCCACCTTGTCGGGGTCGCGCTTCGCGTAGGCGAGCGAGGCCAGAAGCTGCTGCCGGATGCGCTCTACCGCATCTTCATCGAAGCGCGGCTTCGACAGCGCCAGCTTCAACAGCTTCGCCGCTTCATCCCGGTTCTCGGTGAGGGTCTCGAAGTTGCCGTAGAAGGCGTCCTTTGCCTCCTCGTAGTTCATGCGCATGGAGAGGTCTTCCATGCGCTCCTGGAACTCGCGCGAGGTCAGGTCGCCGGCGCCCTCATCGAGCATGGCGGTCACGAAGTTGGCGAGCCCTTCCTTGCCGGCCGGGTCCTGCGAGCTGCCGCCCTCGAAAGCAAACCGCATCGCCATCATCGGCACCGCGTGCTCTTCGACAAGCCAGGCTTCGATGCCGCCGGGGCTCTTCACAGTCTGAATTTTCATGGCGTTTGCGGGCGAGCTGAAGGTGGCGAGGAAGACGAGGGCGAATGCGGCAAGCGGAGCAACGGCGAGCGCGCCGAAGCCGGAGCCGAGAATCCCCGAGCGCAGGGAGCGGGCTGCAACCATATCATGAGCCTCTTTGCATTTCGGGTCAGGAACGCGTGTGAGCGACGGGCTGCTGCACCTGCTCGCGGGGAGCCTTGCCGTCGTCCTCCTCGGGCAGCAACCAGCCGGTCACTGAGCGCCGTGCGTCGAGATAGGAGTTGGCGACATTCTTGATGTCCTCGGGCGTGACCTTCTTGATCGCTTCCGGCCAGCCTTCGACCTGATCGATCTTGCGCCCGATGGCGACGGCCCAGCCATAGCGACGCGCGAGGTTCGCCTGGTTGTCGCTGTCGTAGATGTAGTCCGCCGTCAGCGATTTCTTGGCGCGCTCGAGCTCGGCCGGAGTCACGCCGTTCTTGCGGATCTCATCCAGCACCGTGTCGACGTCGGCTTCGACCGCCTTCAGGTCGCCGCCGCTGGCGACGCCGTAAAGCGAGATGGCACCGGAATCGAGGCTATAGCCCGAATAGTCGCCGCCCGTCGTGGCCGCCAGCTTGTCTTCGACGACCAGCTTGCGATAGAGCCGGCTGGTCGAGCCATCGGCGAGAATCTTCATCAGGAGGTCGAGCGCCTCGGCCTCGCCGGGCTTCGCGTTCACGTAGCTGGGAACGACATAATAGCGGTGGAACGAAGCGTTGCCTGCGCGCGGATCTTTCAGCGTCACGCGGCGTGGCGCGATGTGCGGCGGATCCTGCGGACGCGCGCGTCCATCGACCGCCGGGTTCGCCGGCAGCTTGCCATACGTCTCTTCCGCGAGCTTCTTCACTTCCTCGGCCGTCACGTCGCCCGCGACCACGAGGATCGCGTTGTTCGGCGCGTAGTAGCGCTTGTAGAAGGTCATCGCGTCTTCTTGCGACAGCTTGGCCATCTCATGCGCCCAGCCGATCACCGGCACGCCGTACGGATGCGAAAGATAGAGCGCCGCGTTCATCTGCTCATCGAGCCGTGCGCCCGGGTTGTTGTCGACGCGCGAACGCCGCTCCTCGATGATCACCTGCCGCTCCGTCGCCACCTCGTCGGCGGTGAGGCGCAGGTGCGTCATGCGGTCGGCTTCCATCTCCATCAGCGTCTTCAGCTGATCCTTGGCGATGCGCTGGTGATACGCGGTGACATCCTGCCCGGTGAAGGCGTTGTCCTGCCCGCCCAGCCGCGAGATGATCTTGGAAAACTCGCCGACGGCGATCTTGTCCGTCGACTTGAACATCAAATGCTCGAGGAAGTGCGCGATGCCCGAGACGCCCTTGGGCTCGTCGGCCGCACCGACTTTGTACCACACCATATGTGTGACGACGGGCGCGCGGTGATCGGGGATCACGACGACGTCCATCCCGTTGGAAAGCTTGAACTCGGTAGCACGTGGATCGGCGGACGCGGTCTTGGTTGCGAGAGCGAGCATGAGCATGGCCATTGCAAAGATTGCCGGACGGCTTGCGCCGAGCTTGAGCATCGATTGAACCCCGGGGTTGATCCTGGACGGGTTAGACGGAGGCTGAACCGCAATCGCAGTCGGCTCGGCGAAACGATCATCTAGCCTGCCATCTTCGGGTTCGCCCTCCCTATGTCAAATGACATCGCGTTCATCTCCCTGGGCTATCTTCCAGGGCGCCGGTTAGCCCGGCCGACGGGCTTTCCGGCGCTTGAACGTGCTTGTCCCGTCGCCCATATGTTCACGTGTAATATCGGCGCCCGATAAGGGGCCGGTCCGGCGGAGGCCAAGGGTTAAGACGGCTCCGGCGCAAGTTGAGAACTGAAGGTCGCTTTCAGAAGGGCTTTCGTCCGATGTCGCGGATTTCTATGCTTTCGAGCCCCCTGCTTCTGGGCTTCGAGGAGATTGAGCGCCAGATCGACCGCGCGACCAAGGGGTCGGGCGACGGCTACCCCCCATATAACATTGAGCGCCTCGGCGTGACCGGCGATGAGGCTGAGACCCTCAGAATCACCTTGGCCGTCGCGGGCTTTACCCGCGACCAGCTCGAAATTACGCTGGCCGACAACCAGCTGATCGTGCGCGGCAAGCAGGCAGAGGAAAAGTCGCGTGACTATCTCTATCGCGGGATTGCTGCACGCCAGTTCGCGCGCACGTTCGTCTTGGCCGAGGGAATCGAGGTAAAGTCTGCCGACTTGGCAGATGGGCTCTTGTCAATCGACCTGCGGCGTCTGGAGCCTGAGCGTCTCGTACGAACGATCGAGATCCGCGAC
>CALRVN010000058.1:0-13179 GCA_943371625.1 Hyphomicrobium sp. CS1GBMeth3 | reverse complement strand
CCCGGGCCGGCGGCGTCTCGGAAGGGCTATATGCCGGCCTCAATTGTGGGCCAGGCTCTGCTGATGCGGCGGCCAACGTGGTGGAGAACCGTGCGCGCGTTGCGCGTCATCTCGGCGGAACACTACCGGAGGTCGCCACTCTCTATCAGGTGCACAGCGGCGATGCCGTCACGATAGATGCGCCGATCGCGGCCGACGCCCGGCCGAAGGCTGACGGGGTGGTTACGAATACCCCGGGCCTCGTCATCGGGGTGCTGACCGCCGACTGCGCGCCGGTGCTGTTCGCGGACCCTGAAGCCGGCGTCGTCGGAGCGGCGCATGCCGGTTGGCGCGGCGCCGTCGGCGGTGTCCTGGAAGCGACCGTCGTTGAAATGGAAAAGCTCGGCGCTCGGCGAAATCGCATTATTTCGGCAATTGGACCGTCCATTAACCAAGTTTCATATGAAGTCGGTCCAGACTTCGAAGCCGCCCTTCTAGAAAGTTGCGTGAACAACGCAATATTTCTCAAGCGTGAAAAGGAGGGCGGCAAAGCGCATTTCGACCTTCCCGCTTACGTCGAGATGCAGCTCAGGAAGGCCGGTGTGGCCGAGTTTGAGAGGCAGTCCCCGTGCACGTACGCCAACGAATCGATTCTTTTCAGCTTTCGGCGCTCGCAGCACAGGTCTGAGGGGGATTACGGCCGTCAAATCTCCGCCATTGTCGTGGCCTAATTGCATAATCCACAATGGCGTCCTGTGTTTTGTTGGGTGAAATGCACTCGGGCGACCAAACGTTCGGATTCGATCTGGACGCGGCTTTGATGACTGGTTAGACGATTCTTAGAGAGGTACCGGTCATTCAGGAGAGTAAGGCCGCAGGGTTCGTACGCCGGCCGCCGGAACAAACAGCGGGTACTCAACGGGGGAGCGTCGCCGTGACGACCTTTGATACTGCTGCGGCTTGGCAAAAGAAGAAGCCAGTAGCATTCGCAGTCATCGCAGGCTTTATCGCCTTCGGACTGGCAGGATGTGAAACCGCCAATTCGCTTTCGTCGTCTTTATTCAGCTCGTCGGGCGGTGACGCTCCGACAGCCTCGGTCGCGAGCCCGCCTCCGATGTCCGCACCGCGTGGCGCACAGTTCGCGATCGCGCCGGTGATCGGACCGCCGGAGAACGTCTCGACCGATCTGCGCAACCAGCTCGTCGCCGACCTGGAACGCCAGAACATTCGGGTCGCGAAGGCGCCTGACGAGAAGGCCGAGTACACGTTACGCGGCTATGTCGTCTCGTCGCTGGAGAAGGGCTCCAAGTCCAAGGTGTCCTACATCTGGGACGTCACGGACTCGACCGGTAAGGGTGTTCACCGCGTGAGCGGCGAAGAGACCACTCCTTCCGGCAAGAGCAAAGATCCATGGACGGCCGTAACGCCGACCATCGTGCAGTCGATCGCCACCAAGACGGTGGCCTCGGTTGCCAGCTGGATGCCGGGTGCCGGTCCGGCCGTCGCCAGCGGAACGCAGGGCAGCCTCGTGCAAACTGCAGCTGCATCGGCCTCGGCAGCACCTCCCTACTCGTCTTCGAAGCCGATGGTTACCGGCAGCGTCGGCAAGGGCGGTCCCGTCAAGGCGCTGGTTCCGAACGTGGGCGGTGCTCCTGGAGATGGCAGCAGCTCGTTGCGGACTGCTCTGCAGCGTGAGCTCACCCGCAATGGCGTGACGCTCACCGAAGCACAGTCGCCCGACACCTACATCGTCGAGGGCAAGGTCCTGATGGGCGCCGGTAAGGACGGCAAGCAGCCGATCACGATCGACTGGAGCGTGACCGATCCTGCGGGCAAGAAGCTCGGCACCGTGTCGCAGAAGAACGAGGTACCGCAAGGCTCGCTCGACGGCTCATGGGGCAAGACGGCTGACGCTGCAGCTGCCGCTGCTGCTCAGGGCATCGTGAAGCTCCTGCCTCAGGCCGGACAGAAGACAAGCTCGAACTAACCGGCGTTAAGCCGAAGGTTCATCACAGTATTTAGGGGGCCCGCCGTTTACACGCGCGGGCCCTCTTGCTAGAAGCGGCCGCTCCTCTTAGGAAGTCGGGCGAGCGGCAGTGGAGGCGTACATGCCCTTCGATCCCCGCCCCGAGGGACGGGCTATCCCCACGATGAAGATCGTTGCAGGCAATTCGAACCGACCGCTTGCGGAAGCGATCAGCGCGCATCTGAAGCTGCCTCTCACCAAGGGGCAGGTGAAGCGCTTTGCCGACATGGAAATCTTCGTCGAGATCCAGGAGAACGTCCGCGGTCAGGACGTCTTCGTGATCCAGTCGAACTCGTTCCCGGCCAACGACAACCTGATGGAGTTGCTGATCCTGATCGACGCGCTGAAGCGCTCGTCAGCGGCACGCATCACGGCAGTCATCCCTTACTACGGCTACGCCCGTCAGGATCGGAAGCCGGGTCCGCGCACGCCGATCACGGCCAAGCTGGTCGCCAACCTGATCGAGCGCGCCGGTGCAAACCGCGTCATGACGCTCGACCTGCACGCCGGGCAGATCCAGGGCTTCTTCGATATCCCGACCGACAACCTGTTCGCCGCGCCCGTCATGGTCCGAGACATCCAGGACCAGCACAAGGGCAACAACCTGATGGTCGTGTCGCCCGACGTCGGCGGCGTGGTGCGCGCCCGCGCGCTCGCCAAGCGCATCGAGGCGCCGATCGCCATCTGCGACAAGCGCCGCGACCGGCCGGGCGAGTCCGAGGTGATGCACGTCATCGGCGACGTGAAGGGCATGCGCTGCATCCTGATCGACGACATCGTCGATTCCGGCGGCACGCTGGTGAATGCCGCCGAGGCCCTGTTGAAGCACGGTGCCGTCGAGGTGATGGCCTACATCACGCACGGCGTGCTGTCGGGCGGTGCGGTGAGCCGCATCCAGGCCTCGAAGCTGAAGTCACTGGTGATCACGGATTCGATCCAGCCGACGGCGGCTGTTCTTGCCGCGAAGAACATTCGCGTGCTGTCGATCGCGCCGCTGATCGGCGAGGCCATCGTGCGCACCGCGCGCGAAGAGAGCGTGTCGAGTTTGTTTTACTGAGGCAACTCACCGGCGATCGATCTAACCTCTCCCAGTGGGAGAGGTCGACGCGAATGCGTAGGCATGAGCGGCGGGTGAGGGGTTGTATGTCTCAAGCGATTGTCCCCCTCACCCGCGCTAATCGCGCGATGCGCAATTGCGCGCGGCCTCTCCCCGACGGGGAGCGGCCAAGTCCCGTGTCGACAGGCTGTAGCCGGCGGACAGGCGAGCAGTGCGTTCAACGAAGGCGGGACCAGTCGGGGCGAAGGCGCGGCTGGTCGTCAGCGTCCGTCTCGAGCCAGACGGGAAAAGCATCGGGCATCGTCGGGTCGACGAGAAGCTGACCTTCGGTCCCGTTGTCCTCGATCTGGGTGAGCAGAGCCTCGGCGATCACGCTCATCAGAATGTCGGACAGCGACCCGCAGCTTCCTTTAGTTCCGCCAATCAGCCACGGCTCGCCGATCGTATCCTGGTGGATTCTCCAATAGGCGGGCTTGCCGCCGCAGATTGCGGGGCCCGTCGGCGCGTAGAGCACTGCGCCGTAGCCGTCGCCGGCCTCGACCCAGATCATGGTCGACGATCTATAGAGCGTCAGCGCCTCTCCGGTGACGTTTTCCTCAGCTCCCCAGAGCCGCACGAATTGCCGCTCTGTGCTGTAGAAATCGCGAGCAGCCGTCATGCCGTGGTCGCCGAACTTCACCGGGCCATGGGCCGTGAGAACCGCCGTGAGATCGGGATCGAGCTTGTAACCGAGGCGCGCCTCGGCCTCTGCGATCGCTTCGGGGCTTTGCCGGTCACCGAACTCGAGACCGATGTCGCGCGCGGAATATTCAGATCCGACCTGCCGCAACAGCGCATCGGCGGCAGAGGGCAAACCCGCGAGCGCGTCGGCGGGGCGATCATCGCGCAGTGGCTTGGTTATGCCGGCGACGGAGATGAGATCGACCGTTTTCGACCGGACGCCGATCTTCGTGCCGACGAGCGGCAGAAGACTGGCGCGCTCGATAGAGAGGCGCTTGCTGCGCGCCGGGACCGCGATGCGGAACTGCGGAAGGTCGGTGGAGGCTTCCTTGCGGATTTCAAATCCGCCGATCTCCTGATCGTCAGCGACGAGCCGGTAGGTGCCCGCGTCCACCACATTGGGATTGACGAGGATGAGCAGTGCGAAGGCGGGGAGGTCCATGTGATCTCTGCGAGCTCGAACGCGACGGCGGAGCTTCGGCCCCGGTCGCGCAGGCCTAGTGGCCTTGCCGGCGCGGCGGTGTTCCGTTGGGAACATCTTTCGACGCTACGGCCGAATGGGCGCCGCGGCTTTCGCTGCTCGGGATAACAGACGAGTGACGTTACGCCTTCTCGAGCGGGCCGTGGTCGTCGCAGTGGTCGCCGTGCGGATGATGCAGATGGCCGTCGACGAGATAGTCGACGTGGTCGCCATGCGGCACCGCCTCGTGCCCGCATCCGGGGCCGTGCTTGTGGCCGGGATCGTGAACGGCACACCGGTGCTCAGGCGTGCAGCTGTCGGGGTTCTTTGCAGATACCTCGATCACGTGCTCGTCGACATGATCTGAGTGCATGTGATGCAGGTGGCCATCATGCAGATAGTCGACGTGGTCACCGTGGCGCACCGCGGTATGGCCGCAGCCGGGGCCGTGCTGATGCGAATGATTGGCGTGATGTGGCTCCTTGCACGTCGACATGGTGGCCTCCCTGCGTGTGCTGCTGTCCTCCAGATTACGGTGCTTCGCCAATGATGGCCAATCGCAACTTCGTGGCCATTGCGTCACTTGAGTTTCACGCTCCCGAAGGCGCGGACGCTGGCGCCGGGTAGGAGCACTTCGTCCTTGAGGAACGACGAGTGGTTGCGAACCTCCTCGTCAGCGAGGTTCTCGCCCTTGATGCCGATGGTGGTCACGGGCGTGATGCCGTCGTGGGTCTCGCCCCGATAGGTGTAGCTCAGCTCGGCAGACACGAGGGTGTAGCCGTCGGTCTCAGTCTCGCCGAGCCCGAGCTGGTCCTGATCGAAGGCGTGCAGCAGGCCGATCCTGAAGAACCATGCGGGGTCGCGGTAGTAGATGCCGCCGCCGAGGCGGTGGGGCGGGATGCGCGGCACGTATTCGCCGTTTGCAAACTTGGCGTGCACGAAGTCGTACTGCCCGTCGATGCCCCAGAGGCCGCTCCAGACGCGCGCCACGTCGTACTCTGCGGCAATCTCAGCGCCGTAGAACGTTGCGTCGCGCTGCTGGAAGGTCACCTGCCTCAACTCATCGACGCCGGGCTCACCGCAGGAGGCAAGGGTGCCTTCACAGAAGATGCCGGGCGTCACCTGCCTGAAGATGAAGTCGGAGAACTGCGTGTAGTAGACGCTCGTGTCGAAACGCAGATCGCCCTTGGCGCGCTTCAATCCGAGTTCGACTGTCTTCGCCGACTCGATGCCGAGATCGGGGTTGCCGATCTCGAACGTGCCGCTGGCCTCGTGTGCTCCTTTGGAGAAGAGCTCGGTCGCCGCCGGAGCACGCTCGACATACGATGCGTTAACGCGCGCGACGACGTCACTCGGCAGCTCGTAGAGGGCGCCGAGGCTGGCGCTCACCGGCGTGAACGAGGGGTCGCTGGCCGCCAGGGAGGGCGAGCCGAAGGGATCGACGATGCCGATGCCCTCGACGCTAGTCTGTTCGATGCGCCCCGCCGCCTGCAGGCGAAGGTACCGGGACACCTGCAGCTCCTCGAAGAGGAAGCCGGCAACCTGGTCGGTGGTCGACGGCTCCAGCAGGTTGTCGGCCTTCTCGCCGGGCGTCTCCTCCTCGAATGCGAGCCCGGCCGTCTTGCGATGGTCGATCTGAATGCCGGCCGCGCCGCGCAGCTCGCCAAAGGCGGTGGCGAACGCCCGATGCTCGACCTCGATGCGCCCTTCCTGCTCCCTGTTGAGGAAGCGTGCGCCGATCTCGCCTTCCGGAGATACCTCGTTGTGCTGGTAGTCGCTGGCGCCGAACCAGTAGCGGATAGCCTCGATGCCATTGGAGCCCACGCGCAACTCGCCCTTCGACATGATCTTGTCCTGCTGCATGTCGATGCGGGCATCCTCACCTGGGATGCCGTAGAGGCTGTTGAACTCGGTGAAAGAGACGCCGGCGTAGCCGTTGTGGCCGACGATCGAGCCGCCGAACGATACGCCATCGGAGTCGACGAACGAGTTGGACTGGCGGCCAAGCGGCGTGTCGTAGTCGTCCGCCCTGCGCTTGAACGCGTCGGCGTGGAAGACGAAGTTGCCGGAACCGGCGTTGGTGCTGAATCCGCCGTCGCGACCATCGTCGACCGATGAGATGCCGCCGCGGATCTCGGCATCGAAACCGTTCTTCGGCATGTAGGACGGAATGCGATTATTCTCGACGGACACGACACCGCCGATCGCCTGGCTGCCGTAGCGCAGGGTGGCGGGGCCGCGCACGACTTCTACCTTGTCGGCGGCGTATGGGTCGACGGGGAAGGCATGGTCTTCGGAAATCGCCGAGGCGTCCTGCGTGCTGATGCCGTTTTCCTGGATGCGGATGCGGTTCTCATCCAGCCCGCGGATGATCGGGCGGTTGGCGCCGGGAGCAAATGTGGAACCCGAGATGCCGGGCTTGTTCATCAGCGTGTCGGTGATCGTCTGGCCGGCGGTCGCTTGGATCTCGCGCGACGTGGCGACGGTGACTGCGACGAACGCGTCGTCTGAGGCGATGGTGCCGGGCAACGGCGGGATGACGGGGACAGGCGCCGCGATCGCAGCTGTCGACGGCGCACCTGCCGCGCCGGAGCCGGTCGTCTTCTTCTTGGCTTTATGCGGCTTGGCGACGGGGCTTGCCGTCGTCACCGTGACCTCGGGCAACTGCACTGTGTCGCCCGGCTTGCCGACCTCCGTTGCCGGAGCGGCTGGTGCGGCAGCCGACTGTGCTGCGACTTCTCTCGTGAACGGCGCAGCCGTCATCATCAGCGCCGCCGCAGCGGCGCTCCACGCAACGCGAACTCTCACTGGTACGCCCCCTTACGCTTACTCGGATGTTATAATATCCGAAAATTAACTTTGGTCAAGGGGGAAGGTAGCGGGCGCAAGTTCGGCAGAGCGTCGGCAGCTGCTATCGGCGTGCCGTTGTGCGCGAAGCGTCGGAGCAGGTTCGGAAGTTCAGCGCGCGGCTCGGGACGTGCATGGACCGCAGCGGCCGCGCAGCTCCAGCGTCATGCGGTCGACAGCGAATTTCGACTTGCGGGCCCAGGCGGCAAGACGGTCGATGGCGGTCGGCTCGTCGAACTCGGTGACCGTCCCGCAATCGTCGCAGATGGCGAACACGGCGGCGCCGTCGTGGCTCGGATGGCGGCAGGCGACGAAGGCGTTGATCGATTCAAGCCGGTGGGCTTGGCCGTCGGCGATGAGGCGATCGAGCGAGCGGTAGACGGTTTGCGGTGCCAGGCTCGCCTGGTCGCGCAGCTGCTCGATCAGCTCGTAGGCGCTGACCGGGCGTCCCACACCGCGGAGGGCGTCGGCGATCATCTTGTCCTGCTCGGGGGCAGCACGGCGCTTCGTCACTTTGCGCGTCATCGATCCGTCCAGTATTGGGCAACGCCCGGGAAGTATAGCATCATATAGGAGCTGCCCCGTTCGAAGGCACGGGATTATCCGTGCCTCCACAATGGGTTCCCGAGGGCGGGGCCGGGCGAATCCCCCGGGCCCGGGGACAATTGCCAATATCCCGTGCTGAGGCTATAAACCCGCCCATCTCAAGCAAAAAGGCGTGAGACGGCGACGGCACCCTTGGAGGCCGCGTCGGTTAACGGGCCGCAAGGCCCTGATTTTTTTGGAGAACTGCCATGGCTCAGCAACCGATCGAGCTGAAAGCCACGGCGCGCCCACGTGCAGGCAAGGGGGCCGCACGCCAAGCTCGTCGTGAAGGAAAAGTCCCGGCTGTCATCTACGGCAACGGGGAGACACCCGAGACCATCGTCCTCGACTACAACGACCTCTGGAAGCAGGTCCTCAAGGGCCACTTCACCTCCACCGTCATCGACATCGACGTTGAAGGGAAGAAGTCGCGCGTCATTCCCCGCGACCTGCAGGTCGACCCGGTGAAGGACACCCCGCTCCACGTCGACCTTCTGCGCATCGGCAAGGACGGACGCATCCGCGTCGAGGTGCCCGTGCGCTTCGTCAACGATCAGCTCTCTCCGGGTCTGAAGCGCGGCGGCGTGCTCAACGTCGTGCGTCACGACATCGGCGTCATCTGCCCGTGGGATCACATCCCGCCATACTTCGAGATCGACCTCACCGGCCTCGAGATCGGCCGCTCGATCCACGTCTCGGCGATCGCGCTGCCGAAGGACGCCGAGCTGACGATCAAGGAGCGCGACTTCACGATCGCCACCATCGCGGGCGCCGTGAAGGAAGAGGAAGCTCCTGCTGCGGCTGCCGCTGCTGCGGCCGCGCCTGGTGCTGCTGCTCCTGCTGCCGCTGCCGGTGGCAAGGCCGTGGCTCCTGCCGCTGCTGCCAAGGGTGGTGCTGCTCCTGCCGCGAAGGGCGGCGCAGCTCCTGCCGCCAAGGCTGCGGCTCCGGCTGCCAAGAAGAAGTAATCCTGCGAACGGGCGCGGCATCGATGCTGCGCCCGTTTTCCATTTCCTGAGCGCGGTGGCTCCCCATGAAGCTCTTCGTCGGATTGGGAAACCCGGGTGGCGAGTATGCCCGCCATCGCCACAACGTCGGCTTCATGGCGTTGGACAAGATCGCCGACGCGCACGGCTTCAGCGCCTGGCGCAAGCGCTTCCAGGGCGAGACGACTGAAGGCACGATCGGCGGCGAGCGCGTCGTGCTGCTCAAGCCGATGACCTACATGAACGAGAGCGGGCGCGCGGTCGGCGAGGCGGCGCGGTTCCTGAAAATCCCGCTCGAAGACATCTACGTCTTCCACGACGAGATCGATCTCGCTCCGGCAAAGCTGAAAGTTAAGTCGGGCGGTGGAAACGCCGGCCACAACGGGCTGCGCTCAATCACGGCGCACATGGGCAACGACTACACGCGCGTGCGGATCGGCGTCGGCCATCCGGGCAGCAAGGACGCCGTTGCGCACTACGTGCTGCACGACTTCGCCAAGGTCGAATATTCCTGGCTCTACCCGATGCTCGACGCGATGGCCGATTCAGCGCCGTTCCTCGCCAAGGGCGACAGCGCGCGGTTCCTGTCGCAGGTGGCGCTGAAGACGCGCGACGAGGACGAGGCCGAAGAAAGCCCGGCGCCTCCTCCACCGAAGGCCAAGCCTGCGCCGCGCAATCCGCATCCGGCGGGCGAGCGGCAGTCGAAGCGCGCATCGGCGCTGGCCGATAATCTCAAGAAGTGGCTCGCGGGACGCGGCGACAAGGAATAGCACTGCACTGGCCGGCCCGATGAATTGGCTAGGAGTAAGTTCTGCCATGCGTGTTTTCCGACCCACCGCCTTTCTTGGTCTCTTCGTTCTCGGGGCGCTGGTGACAGCCCTGCCTTCGCCGAGCCCCGCGCTGGCGCAAGCGGCAGTGCCGGTGCCGCCAAGCGTGCAGGAACTCGCGGGTCGGATTCCGCCGGACTATTACAGGCGCGCCGAGGAGCTGTTCAAAGCCGGTAAGAAAGACGAGGCCGTGTTCGTGCTCTACCCGGGCCAGCTGCACTTTCGCACATACCTGCTGACCCACCGCGAACCCGACCCGAGCATGGCAACGACGACCTTCGCGACGCTGTCGGAAACGATCGGCAAGCCGATAACGCAGTACGCGCTCGGTGACATCCCAGCATTCGCCCGGACGATCGATGCCGTGCTGGCCTACGATGCCGCGAACCCGGATGCCGTCTCATCGCCGCCCGACATGGCCGACGCCCACGAGAGCGTTCGCAACGGGCTTAGCGCGATGAAGGGCAAGATGCTTTCCGATGTGGATCGCATTCGCGCCCAACGCGAAAAGAACGGCTTAGAGAACCGCCAGTGATGCCCGACCGCATCGCAGTTGTTGCCGATGTCAGCTGCCGGGCTTGAAGCGCGGCACCGGATTGCTTATTCCCCGCCCATGGCCGACATCATAACGATCAAAGACCTGTCGAAGACGTACGCGGGCGGCTTCCAGGCGCTCAAGCACGTCAGTCTCGACATCCGGCGCGGGGAAATCTTTGCGCTGCTAGGTCCTAACGGGGCCGGCAAGACGACGCTGATCTCCATCGTCTGCGGCATCGTCAACGCTACGACCGGTAGCGTGACCGTCGACGGGCTAGACATACACCGGGACTATCGGCGCGTTCGCGAGATGATCGGCCTGGTGCCGCAGGAGCTCACCACGGACGCCTTCGAGACGGTATGGGGCGCGGTGTCGTTCAGCCGTGGGCTGTTCGGAAAGCCGCCCAATCCCGCCTACATCGAGAAGGTGCTCAAGTCACTTTCGCTGTGGGACAAGAAGGACAGCAAGATCATGACGCTCTCGGGCGGCATGAAGCGGCGTCTGCTGATCGCCAAGGCGCTGTCGCACGAGCCGACCATTCTGTTTCTCGAGCCGACGGCGGGCGTCGACGTCGAGCTGCGCAAGAACCTGTGGCAGGTGGTGCGCGAATTACGCGACACCGGCGTCACCATCATCCTGACGACGCACTACATCGAGGAAGCCGAGGAGATGGCCGATCGCGTCGGCGTCATCACCAACGGCGAGCTCGTCGTCGTGGAGGAGAAAGCCGAGCTGATGCGCAAGCTCGGCAAGAAGCAGCTCATTCTGCAACTGACCGAGCCGCTCGCCGCCATTCCGACCGCGCTCAGCCAGCACCAGCTCGATTTGTCGAGCGACGGGCGCGCGCTGACCTTCACTTACGACACGCAGGCGGGCCGCACGGGGATCACCAGCCTGCTCGAAGACATGCGCACGGCCGGGATCGGGTTCGGCGATCTCTCCACCACGCAATCATCGCTCGAGGACATCTTCGTGGATCTCGTCAGGAGCAAGAAATGAACCTGCACGCGGTCAAGGCCATCTACGTGTTCGAGATGTCGCGCGCATTCCGCACCGTCATGCAGAGCATCATCTCGCCGGTGCTGTCGACGTCGCTCTATTTCGTGGTGTTCGGCGCGGCGATAGGCGGGCGCATCTCGGAGATCGACGGCATCAGCTACGGCGCGTTCATCGTGCCCGGCCTCATCATGCTGCAACTGCTGACGCAGTCGATCTCGAACGCTGCATTCGGCATCTACTTCCCGCGCTTCACGGGGACGATCTACGAGCTGCTGTCGGCGCCAATCTCGCCGCTGGAGATCGTGCTCGGCTACGTCGGTGCGGCGGCGACGAAATCGATCGTCCTCGGGCTCATCATTCTCGGGACGGCCGCGCTGTTCGTCGACCTGCACATCCTGCACCCGGTCTCGATGCTGGCTTTCCTGGTGCTGACGGCGGTGACGTTCTCGCTGCTCGGCTTCATCATCGGCATCTGGGCCGACGGCTTCGAGAAGCTGCAGGTGATCCCGCTGCTGGTTGTGACACCGCTGACATTCTTGGGCGGTACGTTCTACTCGATCAGCATGCTGCCGCCGTTCTGGCAGAAGGTGACGCTGTTCAACCCGGTGGTCTATCTGGTCAGCGGGTTCCGCTGGAGCTTCTATGGGATCTCCGACGTCAATATCTTCGCCAGCCTTGGCATGACATTGGTCTTTCTCGTTATCTGCCTTGGGGTTATCTGGAAGATCTTTTCGACCGGGTACCGGCTCAAAGCGTGAGCAATCCAATTCAGCAAGCTTGCGTAAGCAACGGCGCCGGAGCAGTGTAATTACGCCACGAGCCCGGGGGGACCTGCGTGCGCTGGCGTAGCTTCGATTGGGGAGGGGCACGTGGAAGGCATCATCAATTCCATCATTCAGTTTCTGCAGCAGGGCATCGCTGCGATCTTCAAGTTCCTCGGACTGATCTGGAACTGGTCGTTCGGGCAGATCGTCAACGTGTTCTCGTCCGATTGGCAGGCGCTGCCGATCTGGAAAATCGTCATTCTTATCATCGCCCTGGGTGCGATCGCGTACATCCTCTACCGGGCCTTCATGGCGCTCTGGTCGGGTGTCGTTTCGCTGTTCCAGGCGTTCGTCGACCTGCTCGGCAAGTTCGTCTCGGTGCTGCCGCAGATCGTCATTGCCGGCCTCATCGCGTTCGCCGCCGGCTACGTCATCCAGCACGTCAACTTCTGACGACGGAACATTTGGGCTGGGCAGCCGAGCGCGGCTGCTACGGCATCGACAATTGCTTTCAGCAAGGGGAGCGACATGCCCGATCTCATCACCGGTCTGACCTGGTATGCCGCTGCCGCGGCCGCCGTCGGCTTTCTCGTGTCGTGGGCCCTCTGTGCCGATCCCTCAGCGTCCTATGCCGCTCCGCCCGTCCGCGGCCAGGAAGATGAGCGGCGGCGTCGCGGCGTGCTCGGCTGGCTGTGGCGCGGGTATCGCGCCTACGACAAGGGCGCCGGCTGGTGGGACCGCCTTGGCTGGTTCTTCGGCCTGTTCAAGACCAACGCGGGCGTCGCAGCCCTCGTGGCGACCACGGGCGTTGCGGGCACGTACGGCGCAATCGAGCTCAAGCGCCGTGTCATCGAGCCGATGAGGATCGAGACGGCGGCAGTGCCACCGGTCGAGCAACCGGAGGTTCGCCAGACGCGCAACTCGACCGTGTTCGCTATCGAAGGCAAGGACAAGGCGGGACGCGAAGCCTCATTCGACGTCGTGGTGCTAAACAAGAGCTTCCTCTGGGTGCGCGGCAGCGCCGAGGACCTGGAGAAGGACGGCGCCCCTATCCCGCGCGATCAGGTGGCGGCATCGGTGCTCGACGATGAAGTGCGCAACGCGCTCAGCGACGCCAAGGAAGTGATCACCGTCGGCACCGCCTCGCAGGAAGGCATCGCGGCGGAAGAAGTCGCGCGTGCCGAACGCCGGGCCAAGCAGGCGGCGAACCTCGTATCGACGGCCGTCGGCGCCGACGTGCCGATCTACACGTTGAACCTCGGCCAGTACCGCGACACCTGCACCAACTGCGAAACCGGCGCGACGAGCTGGCAGCGGCCGTTCATCGTCATCGCGGTTACTAAGTCGCAGCCGGACACGAACATCGGCGAGGCGCTGGCGGATGCACTGACGGG
>CALRVN010000057.1:0-13181 GCA_943371625.1 Hyphomicrobium sp. CS1GBMeth3 | reverse complement strand
GCCGGGCCGTCCCGGGCATCGCTCCCGCGTTCGCGGGCGAGGACGTTGCCTCACCCGCAAATTTAGGTGCTTCGCCACCGAGGTCAAGCGACCAGGTGGCGACACTTCCGCGCCACCCCATTTCGTGCCCTAAGCTCGCGGGTCGTCGGCCTTGTTCGGCTCGCTGAACCGCAGTTTGTTGCCGAACGGATCGCCCACCTGAACCAGCTTGGCGTCCCACACCGCTTCCTCGAGCCCCGGTCGGTAATACTTGTAATTCTTGTCGATCAGCTCTCGATGATATTCGACGATGCCGCGCATCCAGATGAACACCGTCGAGCCGGGGCTTGCATCGCCGTGGTGCTCGCTCAAATGCAGCTTGATGTCCGCGCGCGAGACCTGCGCATAGAGGGGGAAGTTCTCGCCGAAGCGATGCTCCCAGTCGATCGTGAAGCCGAGGAAGTCGACATAGAATTCCTTCGCCTTCGCGACGTCAAAGATGCGCAGGATGGGAATGGCATCGGAGAAGCGTATGCCACCCGTCGCGGCGCCGGGCTTTCCGCCACCGCGCTCGGCTTCGATCCTCGCCGCCAGCACGTTCCAGTTTTCCGCGCCAAGCTGCTTGGCGACGATCTCCAGGCAGTCGCTGTGTGTGACGGGGACTTGCTTTTCTTCCAGCGCTGAGCGCAGCGCGCGCGCCATGGCTTTGGCGTCGGGAAATTCACTCATGGGTGTCCTCAAGCTCTGCCGGCGAACGAGGAAGATCAGCGCTTGCATTGCCGACCCGTTCGCCGTCTTGGCTGAGGGATCAACCCGTCAATTGATGCAATTCACCATTCCCTTTCGGGCGCAAGCGGCAGGCTGCATCGGCCTGCCCTCACACTAATTGCAGCGCGTACTCAAGGTCAACAAGGGTCAGCCCGCCGATGGAACGCTGAGCTGATACGTGTGCGCGAGCCAGCGGTATCCGCTGCCCGGAAGCCGCTCGACATACCCGAGCGACGGAAACGGCATATGATAGCCCTGCACCGGGATTCGCTCGGCTGCAGCCATGTCATAGATGCGCCGCCGCGTCGCCGCGCCCTGCTCCTTGTCGACGTCGAACTTGCAGTGCCAGTCGGGCCGCGCCAGCGACGCCACCTGGTGATGCGCGCAGTCGCCCCAGAACAACATGCGCGCGCCGTTGCTTTCGAGCGTGAACGCAAGGTGCCCCGGCGTATGCCCCGGCGCATCCAGCGCCCGGATGCCGCTGACGACATCCTCGCCGGGCTTCAGGAAGCGCGTCTTGTCCGCCACGGGCACGACGTTCGCGCGGAACACCGAGGCAAGGAATTCCATCTCGCCCGAATGCTTCCCTTCCGGCGCCCAGAAGTCGTACTCGGTTCCGGAGATGACATAGCGCGCATTGGGGAAGAGCGGCTTGCCGCCCTCCATGACGCCGGCCACGTGGTCGAGATGCCCGTGCGACAGCACGACCACGTCGATTTGCTCCGGCTTGAACCCTGCAACCGAAAGCATCGCGGCAAGCCAGCCCCCGTTCGGCCGCTTCACGAAGCCGTTCTCGCCGTTGCCCGTGTCGAAGATCAGAACTTCCTTGCCGGTATTGACGATCATCGGCGTGAACCCGGGCTGGTACGTCGCCGGTGGCAGCAGGTTGTCGCGCATCAGCTGCTCGACCTCCGACTGGGAAGCGTTGGCACCGATGATTGGAAACGGCCCGTCGATGAAGGCGTCGCTGTCGGCGATCATCGTCAGCTCGAAGGCGCCCAGCTTGAAGCGGGCAAAGCTCGGCTTGGTCAGGCCCAGGGTCGGTGCGGCTGCGAGCGCCGGACCGGATACGAACGCCTCAGCCAACGGCAGCGCGGCCAGTCCTGCGGCGCCCGCGAGAAGCTGCCTGCGGTCCCATCGGGCACCTTGCCCGCTGTTGCTCCCACGCATTGCCATGCCGCATTTCCTCTGCAAGTTTCGTCCGATGGAGCCGGAGGTTACGCATGTCGAGGCGCGCCCGATTGAACGAACGTGCTGCCGCGAGGCGGACCGGCGCCCTATGGCACGTCGATAGCGGCTGGTCGCTGTTCGCTGGTCCCCTCGGCCGCAACGCACCGCACGCCCACAGTGCCGCCGTCTACGTGGCCGGTCTCTACGACGACATTCGATTGCGCATCGCGGGGGGCGCTTGGCGGACCTGCCGCGCCGCCGTCATCAGGGCGGGAACCGAATACGAGTTCGATGCCGGCGAGCAGCCCCTCGGCGTGCTGTACCTCGAGCCGAGCCTCGGCCGCGCCGAGACGCTGGCGCCACTCATGCTGCGGTCGGAGGAGATTGCCGGCGCACTCGTTGGCCATGGCGATACCGCGCTCATGCGGTCCCTCTACGAGCGTCGTGGCCACGGCGGCGACCAGCTCACTGCAACCGTCGATCTCCTGGCCTTCGCGCGCCGCCACGCGCGCAACGTCATCGACGCGCGCGTATCGAGGGCGGCCGAGATGCTGCAGGACGAAGGCGCGCCAAACTGCTCGGTGGATCGCGTGGCGGCGGTAGCTGGACTGTCACCATCCCGCTTCCAGCATCTCTTCACTGCCGAGGTCGGCGTGCCGTTCCGCCGTTATCGCCGCTGGCAGCGGCTTCGCAGCGCCATCCGCGTTGCCGCCGCCGGCGCATCATTGACCGAGGCGGCATATGCGGCCGGCTTCGCCGACCAGGCGCACTTCACCCGCGCCTTCCGCGCCACCTTCGGCGCCCCGCCCTCCCGCGGCCTCTGACCTGGATCAGCTGTGTGTAACCTGTGCGCAACGCCGGGTTGAACATCGTTTGTTGATATCTGTTCACGAGCAAACGAATCAGTTGATTAATACAAAGTAAACGTCGTTCCCGGTCCGCCCCGTCGCGTGGCAGTTCGCACGAGTTTTCGAGTCGGCGCCGGCATCAGCCAACATCATCGCGAGATCGATATGCAGAGCTTTTCCTGCCGCGACGGCGCGCGCCTTGTCGCCATCGTCGCTTCGGTTTTCGGCCTTGTCACGCAGGCGCATGCCTCTACGGGCTGCGACGCGATTAATGCCGGCGCCTGGAACGTGACCAATTACAACTCCGGCAACATCTTTGGTACGGCGACCGGCTTCAATGTCGGCGACAAGATCGATCTCGTTTTCACCGCACAGGGCGGCAATGTGACCCTGTTCAGCACCTCCGCGGCGCTGGCATCGTCGCCGGCACCCAACAGCCCGACCAACCTATCCTACACGGTGACCGGCGCAGACAACGATACCGGCCAGATCGACGCATACTACGTCCCGATGATGCCGAACGCGATGATCACCAACACGGCGACGTGTATTCCCGGCCCCGCTCCAGGGCCCGGTCCGGGTCCCGGCCCCGGACCAAACCCGTCGCCGTCGTCATCGGACGCGTCCAAGGCCGTAGCCAAGGGCTTCCTCGCCGCGCGCGTCAACGGCATCCTGCTCGGCGATCCCAATGCGACGAGCCTCCTCAACCGCACGACGCAAGGACCGCTGACGACGGCTTCGGCCGCTAACGGCAACACCAACGTCGCCAGCCGCGGCACATTCGGCGGCGCCATGGGATTGGGCGCGGGCCTCGGAGCCGCAACTGGTCTCGGCAACACCATCGCCCTCGGCGACGACGGGCAGGTCGAGATGACCGACGGCAAGTCCGTGCAGTTCTCGGGCAGCCTGTCGCAGATGCGCCGCCAGGCACGCGACAAGCAGATGGAACGCGACCGCATGGGGCTCGGCGCCGGCGATGGCGGCGCGCTGCCGCTCGCCTACGATTCGACATCGCCGTGGGACATCTGGATCGAGGGCCGCTACTCCGCCTTTGACGACGACAACGCCAACCTCGCCCGCGACGGCCACGTCGGCGTGCTCTACGTCGGCGGCGACTATCGCATCGCGCAGAACATGATCGTCGGCGCGCTGGTGCAGTTCGACTGGTCGAAGGACAGCTCAGACTTCCTTTCGTCGAAGGTCGACGGCAACGGCTGGATGATCGGCCCGTACCTGTCGGCGCAGATCCACGACAATATCTATTTTGATCTGCGTGCAGCCTGGGGCCGCTCCAACAACGATCTGTCGCTCGAGACAGTCACAGGCGGCTTCGACACCTCGCGCTGGCTGGTGAAGGGCACGCTCGCCGGCAACTGGCTCTATGATGCGTGGCGCTTCACGCCGTCGGCAGAACTGGCCTACGTCGAGGAGAGCGCAGACGCTTTCACCAACTCCGCCGGCACCTTCGTCGAAGGACAGAACGTCTCGCTCGGGCGGTTGCAGTTCGGACCTGAAATCGGCTACCGCTTCGCCCACACAGCAACGACGTTCATCGAGCCCTTCGCCGCCATCAGGGGCGTGTGGGACTTCGACAACCCCAACGTCGCCATCATCGACGGCTTCGTCGTCGGGCCGGGCGACTTCTGGGGCCGGCTCCAGGGCGGTCTCAACGTCCAGACGGCGGGCGGCACCTACGTGCGCGGGCTAGCGTCGTGGGACGGGCTCGGCGCGTCCGATTACAACGGCTACACCCTGCAGGGCACCATCAACGTCCCGCTGAACTGACCTTTGCCGGTCCCGGCCGTTGCGGATGCGTGATGGCTACGTATAGTGCGGCCCAATTCGAAAGGGCCGCACTCCATGCCGAATACCGAAGCTGCCAAGTCCCGCGCTGGCGCCGTCGAGGTGCCGCCGCTGCACCCGAAGAAGTCCTTCCAGGATCTCATCTTCACCCTGCAGCGCTTCTGGGCCGAGCAGGGCTGCGTCGTGCTGCAGCCCTACGACATGGAGGTCGGCGCCGGCACCTTCCATCCCGCGACCACGCTGCGCGCCCTCGGCCCCAAGTCGTGGAACGCCTGCTACGTACAACCCTCACGCCGTCCCAAGGATGGCCGCTACGGCGAGAACCCCAATCGGCTGCAGCACTATTATCAGCTGCAGGTGATTATGAAGCCGGCCCCGGCCGACATGCAGGAGCTTTACCTCGAAAGCCTGCGCCGCATCGGCATCTCGCCCGAACTGCACGACATCCGATTCGTCGAGGACGACTGGGAGAGCCCAACGCTCGGCGCCTGGGGCCTCGGGTGGGAGGTCTGGTGCGACGGCATGGAGGTGACACAGTTCACCTACTTCCAGCAAGTCGGCGGCTTCGACTGCGAAGTCGTATCGGCTGAGATCACATACGGCCTGGAACGCCTCGCGATGTACGTCCAGGGCGTTGACCGCGTGTACGATCTTTCCTTCAACGGCCGCACCGACGCGCGCGCGCTGTCCTACGGCGACGTCTTCTTGCAGGCCGAGCAGGAGTATTCGCGCTTCAACTTCGAGCACGCCGACACCGCACTTCTGCTCCAGCACTTCAACGACGCCGAGAAGGAGTGCAAAGCGCTCCTCGCCGCCGGTGAGAAGGACGGCCGCCATGAGATGGCGCTGCCCGCCTACGACCAGTGCATAAAGGCTTCGCACGTGTTCAACCTGCTCGACGCGCGCGGCGTCATCTCCGTCACCGAGCGCCAGAGCTACATTCTGCGCGTGCGCGAGCTGGCCAAAGCCTGCTGTGCCGCTTGGTTGAAAACTGCCGGCGGCGGCGCGTAAGTCACGCGCGAAACAGCTGTCGCAGTCGAAGTGCAATATCTCCCGCCAGCTTTGGCCGATGGCGGCCTGTTGAAGGGATTTGTTCGCAATGATCGGCGTGACGCTGTGGGTACCGGGCCCGTGGAAGGATCAGTCCGAGTTCGTCAAGGCAATCGCAGGGACCGATGACGGTGTGGTCGCCGCGGGCGGCCTTATGGTCGATGACGCGACCAAGCAGCACGCGCTGTTCGACCTGCTACCGCCTAACGAGAACCTTGCGCGCGAGATGTTCATCGGCTCCGGCCGTTCGCTGGACAAGGCAACGCTCGAAGCCATTGAAAATCATAAGTCGATCGCCGCGATCATCATCACCGATACCGGCGAAGGTCTCGAAAATCGCCTCGCCACTTTCACCCGCGCGCTGCGCGCCGCCGGCGGCGCCGCCGTCAAGGTCCACTATTCCGGCCTCGCCCACGGCTGGGACCGTTGGGAAAGCCAGCTCGCCGCGGACCAGCCCGCCGGCCTGTTCCGGTTGCTCGTCGTCCAGGTGCCGGATGACGACGCCGGCTACGTCAGCTCCTTCGGCATGAAGCAGTTCGCGCTACCCGACGGCGCCGTCGAAGGCGAGGGCGGCGACGCCGACACCGCCTGGGCGCTGTTTGAATTCAACGTCTTCGTGCGCGCGCAGCGGCCGAACTTCCGCGACGGGCATACCTTCAGCCGCGCCGATGCGGGCGCCCAGCGATACCGCTTGGCCCACACCGCCGACCGCCGCTATCCCGAAGGTCACCCCTATCTCAATCCCCATGGTGTGTGGCATCTGTCGCTGGTGTAGTCTGCGCCGAGCGATAAGCCACGGAGTGACCCCATGATACCGCCTGACTTTCTCGGTGCGTTGATCATCATCTTGCCGGCCGTTGTGATCGCCCGCCTGGCGCTCGCCAAGCAGCCGCGCGGCATCTACTGGTTCACCCTGGCGCTGATCGCCGTCGGCGTCGGCTACCTCGCGTCCACCGGCGCGCTGGCCGACATCGGCAACGCAATCCTCGGCGTCGACGCTCCGCCCGTCACCGAGCCCTCGCCCGTGTCACCCTGATGTCGCTGACGCCCTACACCGGCACCGACGCGCCGGCCGAGCGCGGCTTCGGCATCAAGCCTCAGCTGTTGACGTTCACCTCGCGCATCTGGCGCGAGAGTCCGGCGCGGCCGATCCCGCTGTTCAAGATTGAAGCGCGGCTTGATCCGCGCGACATCGAGGACCGCACGCTGTCCGCCGCCCTGCAGCCTCATGCTACGAAGCTGCAGTCGTTCGCGATTTATCTGCTGCACACCGACGAGTCGCCGCGCCTTGCGCCCTGGGCCGTCGGCCGCCTCGACATCGACGAGCGGAGCGCCTTCATCTTCATGCACGACTTCCTCGCCGCCAAGAACGGCATGCTCATGCTGAACATGCTGCAGACGTCCGGCGCCCAGGCCGAGATCATCATGGGCGTGGTGCCCATCACCGTCGAGCCGAACCGGCTCCTCTTCGCCATCCCCGACTACGACTTCGGCGTCCACGCCCGCATCCGCTGACTCCAAACGCGACGGCGTAACCCCTCACCCGAAAGCTCATGCCATTCGCTTTCGACCTCTCCCACTGGGAGAGGTTAAGTGGCAAAGCGCGACTCTAACCTCTCCCAGGGGGAGAGGTCGCCGAGGCATGCGAGAGCATGCGCGGCGGGTGAGGGGGTGGGGAGGCTTCCGGGATGACAGTGCGGCGCCGATAACGTATGAGTGCGCCTCCGAAATCTAAGCCCAAGACGCCCCCAAGGACGCCCAGAGATCAATATGTCTGAGCTGCTGCTCGAGCTGTTCTCCGAAGAGATTCCCGCCCGCCTCCAGGTGCGCGCATCCGAGGATCTGCGCCGCCTCGTCGTCGACGGTCTCAAGGCGAAGGGCCTCGAGGTCGGCGAGGCGCGCGCGTTCGCCACCCCGCGCCGCCTGACGCTCGTCATCGACGGCGTGCCGAAGAAATCGCCCGCCGTCTCCGAAGAGAAGAAGGGCCCGCGCGTCGGCGCCCCCGAGCAGGCCGTACAGGGCTTCCTCAAGTCTGCCGGCCTCGCGTCGCTCGATGAAGCGACCATCGTCAAGGACGAGAAGAAGGGCGACTTCTACCTCGCGAAGATCGAGAAGCCCGGCCGCGCCGCCGCCGAGATCATCGCCGAGGTCCTGCGCGAAGCGATCCTGAACTTCCCCTGGCCGAAGACCTTGCGCTTCAACGCCAAGCTCGAAGGCGGCGGCGAGCTGCGCTGGGTGCGCCCGCTGCAGTCCATCATCCTGCTGCTCGACGGCAAGGTCGTCCCGTTCGAGATCGCCGGCATCAAGTCGGGCGCGACGACGCGCGGCCATCGTTTTCTCGGCAGCGGCGAGTCGTTCAAGGTCGCCGACTTCGCCGACTATCAGAAGCAGCTGAAGGCCAACAAGGTCGTGCTCGACTTCGCCGAGCGCGCCGCGGCGATCAACGAAAGCGCCCACGCGCTCGCCAAGGAATCGAAACTCACGCTCGTCGAGGACGACGCCCTCGCCGCCGAGAACGCCGGCCTCACCGAGTGGCCGACCGTGCTGCAAGGCGAGTTCGACAAATCGTTCCTCGAAGTGCCCGGCGAGTGCCTGACGAGCGCGATGAAGACGCACCAGAAGTGCTTCTCCCTCCGCCACGGCAAGAAGCTGTCGAACCACTTCCTGCTCGTCACCAACTTGAAAGCCAAGGACGGCGGCAAGACCATCGTCGCCGGCAACGAGAAGGTCATCGCCGCGCGCCTCAGCGACGCGAAGTTCTTTTGGGAGACCGATCTCAAGAAGAATCTGGATGTCATGCGCGACGAATTGAAGGGCATCACCTTCCACGAGAAGCTCGGCACCCAGTTCGAGCGCACCGAACGCATCAAGGAGCTGGCCGCGCAGCTCGCGACCTCGCAGGAGCTGTGCGAGGCCGCGCTCGCGTTGCGCGCCGGCGAGTTGTCGAAGGCCGATCTCGTCTCCGGCATGGTCGGCGAGTTCCCCGAGCTGCAGGGCCTCATGGGCCGCTACTACGCCGAGGCCGAGCACATCGCGCCCGAGATCGCGCGCGCCATCGAGCTGCACTACAAGCCCAAGGGCCCGACGGATTCCGTGCCGCTCGAGAGCGAAGGGAATGGCGCCGCCGTGGCTGTGGCGCTGGCCGACAAGCTCGACATGCTCGTCGGCTTCTGGGCCATCGGCGAGAAGCCGACCGGCTCCGGCGATCCCTATCAGTTGCGTCGCGCCGCGCTCGGCGTCATCCGCCTCGTCCTCGACAACGACCTTCGCCTGCCTCTGAGCGCCGCGTTATCGACCGCGTACGATCGGCTGTTCTTATCAAGAATCTATTGGAATTATCCCGACCTCGGTTTGTCGTATTTCACCCTCTCCGCGGAGGACGTGGAGATATCCGATCCAGAGAAACATGCTCCCTTCGACTACGATGAATTCCTCATTGAGCCGCACCTTATCAAGTTCGAGCTTCCTGAAATTGAATCTGGGAACCCGGTCGCGATCAGGACCGCGCTCCAGCGAAGGCGCAATCTCGTGGGCATCTGGGCGAGTGCGCAAAAGAAGCCCGGAGACTTTAAGGCCGGCCTTGAGAAGCGCTGGCTCGACCATGCCATGCACGCATGGAATGCGGTACGCGACCCCCGCATTGACAATCTGTTGTTGTTCTTTGCAGAGCGCCTGAAATTCCACCTTCGGGACAAAGGTGCGCGATATGATCTCATCGACGCAATATTCTCGCTCCCCGGCCAGGACGACCTTGCGCTCATCGTCAAGCGCGTCGAGGCGCTGTCCGAGTTGCTCGGCACCGACGACGGCGTGAACCTCCTAGCCGGCGTCAAGCGCGCGCAGAACATCCTCACAATCGAGGAAAAGAAAGACAAGACGAGCCACGCCGGTGACGTCGACGCCGCGCTCCTGCAGCTCGATGAGGAAAAGGCGCTCGCCGCCGCCATCGACAAGGTGAAGGACGACACCGTTGCCGCGCTCGCCGTCGAGAACTTCGCCGGCGCCATGCGCGCTCTCGCCGAGCTGCGTGCGCCCGTCGACGCGTTCTTCGACAAGGTGACCGTCAACGCCGACGATCCGGCGCTGCGTTTGAATCGCCTGCACCTGCTCTCGCAGATCCGCGCCGCCACCCTCAACGTCGCCGACTTCACCAAAATCTCCGGCTGACAGCGCCCCTCGTGTCTCTGTCATCCCCGGCGAAGCGAGCGTCGCGAGCAAGACCCGGGACCCAGCGTTATGATGGCCGCAGGCTCTATTGGGTCTTCGACCGTTTTGCGCTGGGTCCCGGATAGCCGCTCACTGCGTTCGCAGCTTCCGGGATGACAGACCGTCTCATGTCGTGAGATCGAGCCAGAGATCCCGCCATTGAGGATTTTTGGTCTCGATGAGTTCCATCTTCCAAGTTCGACGCCAGCGCTTTATCCGTTTCTCGCGGCGAATAGCTTCGTCGACATCATCATGTTCTTCGAAATAAACGAGCATCCCGACGCCGTGTCGCTTCGTGAAGCCGGGCACGAGACCGTCGCGGTGTTCGACAATGCGACCGTAGAGATCGCTCGTGACACCGACATAAAGCGTCCCATTGCGTTTGCTCGCGAGGATATAGACAAAATATGCGTATTCTCGACGCACGACACGAACCTACTGTCATCCCGGGCGAGCGAGGCGGATGCCGAGCGTAGACCCGGGACCCAGCATAAGCGTTGCCGAAGGCCCATAAAATGACCGGCGACAAATCCCGCTACCTCTTCCTCTACGGCACTTTGATGAGCGGCGCGCGCGGCGTCCTCGGCACCGAGGAACGCCTGCGCCTCGCGCGCGAGTCCGACAGCCTCGGGCCCGCCTCGCTCATCGGCGCCCACCTCTACGATCTCGGCCACTACCCCGGCGTGCTGCTGAACGGCGACCTCGACGCCATCGTCCACGGAGAGCTTGTGCTGCTGGCAAAGCCGCAGGTCACCGTCCTCTGGCTCGACGAATACGAAGGTGTGGTCCACGACGCCGACGACAACGCCTACGACCGCCTCGTGCGCGAGGTGCGCCTCGCCGGCGGCGAGTCCATCGATGCCTGGATCTACGCGCTGCACGCCACGCCATCGCATGGGCGGCGTGTCGTCAGCGGCCGTTGGAGCAGCCGCTGACGCTTGTGTCACAAAACACATAGGGGGAAGTCGTTGAGAGCTGGCTGCGGACCCCGTACGGCCCTCACCGCGTAAGGCTCGGTCCCCGCTTAGACCGAGGCGGCCAGCTCCCAGACAACCGTTCATACACCGGCCGCAGTGTTGTCACTATTGGGGCGAGCAAAAACAAATATTCATGTGCATATCTCGCACATTTAGCTTGTCGCTGAATCGTCACGAGAACTTCATTCATTACGCATCTGCAGCATCAGTTGCGTCGACATTTGCAGCCTCGTACGCCTCGCTCGCGACGAGCCAATTCTCTTCCGCTTCGCTCAAACGCTTCGCCAATTGCCCGCGCTCGACAGCAGCGCTCTGCGCACGCTGCGGATCCTTCGCGTAGAGCTGCGGATCGGCGAGCAGCTGATCGAGCCGCGCGATTTCGACACCGAGTTTTTCGACACTTTTTTCCGCCGCCTGCATCGCTTTCTTCAGAGGTGCGAGCGATGCGCGCCTGTCCGCGGCCGCCCTTCGTTGATCTGCGCGGCTGTCACGTTGCGCTTCCGTTTTGCCGCCACCGGACTTCGCCCGCGCGCCAGCCCCGCGCTCCGCCAGCAGGTCGGAGCGGTAGGAATCCATGTCCCCGTCGTAGGATTTCACCGTCCCGCCGCGCACCACCCACAGCCGGTCGGCGCATGCTTCGATGAGATGACGGTCGTGGCTGATGAGGATGACCGCGCCTTCATACTCCGCCAGCGCGTGCACCAGTGCCTCGCGGCTGTCGACGTCGAGGTGGTTGGTCGGCTCGTCGAGGATCAGCAGGTGCGGCGCATGGAATGCGGCCATCGCCAACAATAACCGCGCCTTTTCCCCACCCGACAGGCTGGAGCACTTCGTATCCGCCTTGTCCGCGGAGAAGCCATAGGTGCCGAGCCGGGTGCGCCGCTGCGCCTCCGTTGCCTCGGGCATCATCTCGACCATGTGGTCGTAAGGCGTTTTCAGCGGGTTCAGCTCGTCCAGCTGATGCTGGGCGAAATACCCCACGTCCACCTTCTTGGCCCCGAATGAATTACCCGAAAGAGGCGACAGCTTGCCGGCGATCAGCTTGGCGAACGTCGACTTGCCGTTGCCGTTCTGGCCCAGCAGCGCGATGCGGTCGTCCTGGTCGATCCTGAGGTTGATGCCCTTCAGCACGGGCGTGTCGGCCGCGTACCCGATCGACACCTCCTCGAACCGCATCAGCGGACTGGCCAGCGCCTTCGCCGGGTTGGGCAGGTAGAACGGCTTCACCCGCTCGTCGAGCTGCGCCGCGATCGGCTGCATCTTCGCCAGCGCCTTGACGCGACTCTGCGCCTGCGCCGCCTTCGTCGCCTTCGCCTTGAAGCGATCGATGAACGCCTGGATGCGCCGCCGCTCGTCGTCCTGCTGCTTCTTCAGCTTCAGCTCGAGCCGCTGCTTCTCGCGCCGCGCCTCTTCGAAGTCGTCATAGCCGCCCGCGTAGAGCGTGAGCTTGCCGCGGTCGAGATGCAGGATGCTTGTCACCGCGCGGTTGAGCAGGTCGCGGTCATGGCTGACGATCAGCACCGTATGCGGATACGTCTTGAGATAGCTCTCCAGCCACATGGCGCCTTCGAGATCGAGATAGTTCGTCGGCTCGTCGAGCAGCAGGATTTCCGGCTCCAGCAGCAGCACCGACGCCAGCGCCACGCGCATGCGCCAGCCGCCCGACAGCTCGCGGCACGCCCGCTGCTGTGCCTCGTCGTCGAACCCGAGGCCCGACAGGATCTGCGCCGCCCGCGCCGGCGCGGAATGCGCGTCGATGTCGTTCAGCCGCTCGTGGATTTCCGCGATGCGGTGCGGATCGCTCGCGTGCTCCGCCTCCGCCAGCAGCCGCGCGCGCTCGGTATCGGCGGCGAGCACCGTGTCGATGATGCTCTCGTTGCCGCCCGGCGCCTCCTGCGCCACGTGCCCCATCCGCGCCGCGCGAGGCATCGTAATCGAGCCCATGTCGGGCGCGAGGTCGCCGGCGATGATCTTGAGCAGCGTCGTCTTGCCGGCGCCGTTGCGCCCGACGAGGCCCACCTTGTGCCCGGTCGGGATGCCGGCGGTGGCGCCCTCGAAAATGGGCTTTCCTTCGATGCGGTAGCTCAGGTCGTTGATGTGCAGCATGGCGAGCACATAGCGGCTCCGCACACTACTGTCATCCCGGAAGCCGCGAGCGCGGCGAGCGGCTATCCGGGACCCAGCGAATAGCGTGGCGAAGCCTCAAGATATACAGCTTCGCGCTTCTATCCTGGATCCCGGGGCTTGCTCCGGGGACGCCGTCGCTTCGCCCGGGACGACAGGCGCTCCCGCTTAGCCCGACACCACCGGCTTCAGCGTCTCGACCAGCAGGCGCTCCTGCGTTCCCTGGTCCGCGACCGAGAGATGCGCGTTGAACCAG
>CALRVN010000056.1:0-13248 GCA_943371625.1 Hyphomicrobium sp. CS1GBMeth3 | reverse complement strand
TTCCGGGGCGGACGCGTGCATTGGGTACTCGGATGCGATTATCGAGGATATGAGGGCGCTCAATCCGCACGTGCTGCGGCTAGACACCAACCTGCCCAGGCACTTGCTTGAACAAAAGAACCGGCAGAACTCCGACAAGCTTCGGGTTGCGATCCTCACCGGACCGGTCCGCGCCAACATCGTAAAGCGTGTCGTCTGGCCCGCGCTTAAGTCGCTGTTCGCCGCCCATCCGGGCGAGATCGAGTTGCACGTGTGGGGCCTTGACCCAGCGTTGTTCGAGCAGTTCGATCCGAACATTCATTGGGAGCCCTTCACCCACTCGTACGATTTATACCGGAGCCGGTTGGCTCAGTCGAACTTTGACGTCGTCCTTGTTCCTCTCGAAGGCGCAACGCGCGCCGAGCAGAGCAAGAGCCCGGTCAAGTTGCTCGAAGCCATAGTCAGCGGAGCGGTATGCATTTGTTCGGATGTCCCTCCCTATTCCGACATTCCCGACGATGCGTGCATCAAGGTCGAGAACGGCGCCGCTGAATGGCAGGCGGCGATCGAAGAGGCGCTCCAACTCGGAGCCGCCGGCCGGACGAGGATCCTGGCGAATGCGCGACGTTTGGCTTTGTCCAAATACGCAACAGAGTCCCAGGCGCCGGAGTTCTGCGCCGCCTTGGATGCGGCAGATCTGCATCGGCGTCTAGGGCGCCGGAAGGTTCTGTTCGTATTTCACGAGGCGCCTCTAGGCGGCGCGACCCTGCACCTGCTCCACCACGTCGGCTTGGTGCGGTCTCTGGGGTTCGAGGTTGTTGGCCTAGTACGGAACTCCAACGAACTCGACGTCTTCCGCGAACGCTGGGCCGACGTGAGTCGAGGGGCGGATTTGCTCGTGGCGGAATGGCCGAAGCGATACGCGGAAGAGAATGGGGCAACCATTCAACTCGCCGGCTGCGCAGCCGATTCCGAAGCCGCGCGGCTGTTGCAGCCGTTGCTGCAGGACCATGATGTCGGGTTAATTCACGCGGCGACGTGGATGCCGACCATGTCCCGCCTGGCAGGCTTATTGGACACGCCGATCGTCCTAACTTTGCACCAGTTCTACCCCACGCGGGGGAATTTGGAAGTCGCGGCAAGCGCGATTCACTGTTCGTCCTGGGCGCACGGACGTCAGTGGGCGTCCGCGACCGGCTCGCCTACCCGTCGCATAGTATGTCCCGTCGAGAGCGCCTTCTTCGATTGCTTTCCAGCAAATCTTGCCCGCCCATGGAGGAGCGGAGGGGTACGAAGAGTTCTGGTATCCGGCACGATCCAACCTCGGAAAAACCAGTTGGAAGCGATCGAGGCCCTTGCGATGGTTCCGAATGCCGAAAATGTTTCGATCGACCTGACCGGCTATCACCACCTGCGTCCGGAGTATGCTGAATTGTGCCGGAGGGCGATCTTGGACCGCGGCCTTTCAAACCGCGTCAGGATGCACGGCTTCACGTCTACGCCGGAGCAATTCTACCGCAAGCACGACATTCTACTTGTCGCAGCGACGGACGAATCCATGCCTCAATCCATGCTACAAGCGATGGCCGCTGGGCTCATCGTTGTGGCGACGGACGTCGGCGGCGTAAGCGAGCTGATCAGACACCGGTATACCGGCTTCATAGCACAAGGGTCTGATGCGACTTCGCTTGCAGAGGCTCTATCGGAAGCCTTGAGCCTGAGTGTGGATCGGCGCCAGGAGATTCTCTCGCGCGCAAATAGGGTCGTCTCCAGTCTCGCACGCCCGTCCTATGTGAAGAGCGAACTCATCGACCTTTACAATCAGGCCTTCGAAGAGTGGCAAGCAAGATCGTCGGGGCATGACACGTCGATACGTTCAGCGCGTGTGGCCGCTCCTGTTGCGGTTTCATCAGCCGTTCCAGCACCAGCACCCACGCCCACATCGGAACCTGCACATTTGATAGCGCAACCGGTGTCAGTACCGCCCGAGCTCGGCATTCTCGATAGATTGTGGGAGCTGGCGGGTCGGCGACAAAGCGGCAACGTCAGCATCCAGCCAGGAAGGGCTAGTCAGCTTCGGGACATCGCGCTCGAATGCAATCACTGGCAGACGTACGAGACTGCAGGGATAATAAGAACGCTGACGCTGCATCTCACCAACGATGGTCCGCCTTGCGGGGTTAAGCTCAGCATCGCCTCAGCGAAGCGACCGGACTTGCCCTTGCGGATAGTTGAGTTTGTGCTTCCTCAAGATGCCGGTCCGCAGCAAATCAACATTGCGATCGAGCCTTTGACCTCGGGCCAGCCGCAGCCCTTTCGCTTCGATCTTGCTGCAAACCACGCGATAGGAATTCATCTCGATCAGCGAACGTATACGCTGTTGGACATGGACACCGAGCGCTAGACGCCTCGCGGTTTGCGCTCCCGCCGCTGTTAGGGCCCCTTGTGGCTCAAGTCTGAGGCGCGTTCGTTCTGGCTCACCGAGCACTGCAGCCGCCCCCTGCACGCGCTCGAAAATCCCGCATATCGAGCCCGCGTCACTATGCATTGAGCGCACTCCCCCACCCCGGATGCAGTGCGCCCTACGCCCAGACCCATTTCCCGAACACGGTTAAGTTGAGTGCGCGGAGGACATCGTCGTCTCGGTGGGAGGTGTGCGTGGCCACGTCTCGTATTCAGTTGCTCGTCAAAGGGCGGCCGACCCCGTTTCTGACCGCGCCCAACTTGAGCAGCGCCGATCACCCTTGGGCCGGCTACCAGTTGGAAGAGGCGGACGCCCAGAACGAACCCATATCGCGCGGCTCGTTCCTCAAGACGACGCTGTTCCTGTGCACCGGCGGACAGGGCATCGCGCACCGCAGGCATCGCGGAGCTTGGGAGAGAAATCGTATCCAGCCCGGATCCGTCTTCATGGTCCGCCGCGATACTGAGATTCAGGCCGCCTGGACAAGCAATTCCTGGCCGACGCTGTTGGTGCAGCTCGACAACGCGATGTTCCACCACGTTGCGCCTGAGGAAGTGAAAGCAGTCGAGGCGTCGCTCGTCTCCGCGCTTACGACGAACGATCAGCGGCTCGCTGCGCTGATGTTGGCGATGCGCGACGAGATCCGCGATGGTTGCATCTCGGGCAGGCTGTATGCGGAATCGATGTCTCTGGCATTGCTCGCATATTTGGCTGGCAAGTACGCGACCCCGCGCCCGCCGGGCAACAACGACAAGGGACTGTCCCGCGCGCAAAAGCGCAAGCTCGTCGACTTCATCCGCGCAAACCTGGTCAGCAATATCTCGGTCGCCGAACTCGCGGACCTGGTGCAGATGAGCCCGGCGCATTTCTCGCGTGTGTTCCGGGCTTCGCTGGGCGTGACGCCCTACCGTTTCGTCATGCAGAAGCGCATCGAAGGCGCGCGGGCAATGCTGGCGAGCACGGAGCTGAACGCCAGCCAGGTCGCGATGGCGTACGGCTTCTCGAGCCAGAGCCACTTCGTCAAGGTCTTCCGCCAGTTCGCGGGTGTCACGCCCAAGCAGTTCAAGGCGGGCCTATAGGCAGGAGCTGGCGGTGAGTTCGGTGCGTATGCAATTGGTCTCAGGTGGACGCCGGGTTCCGTTCCTCGGGCCTCCTCGGCTGAGTAGTGCCGACCAACCATGGGCCGGCTATCTGATCGAGGAGTCGGAGTGCCCGAACGTCTCCGTGTCGCGCCACCATTGGCAGCGCACGACGCTTTTTCTGTGCACCGACGGCCAGGGCACAAATCATTGGAAGCATCGCGGCGTCTGGCACCAAGACCATGTCGAGCCCGGGACCCTATTCATTGCGCGCGCCGGTGCTGAGATCCAAGCCCGCTGGGCCACCAGCTCCTACTCCACGATGGCGCTGCAGCTGGACAATGCCAAGCTGGCGCACATGGCGCCCGAGCAGGTGCGTACAATCGAGACCTCGTTGGTCGAAGCGTTGGGATTCCAAGACGATCGACTGGCTGTGTTGATGCAAGCCATGCGCCAGGAGGTCAGAGAAGGCTGCGCCTCGGGACGGCTGTACGGAGAAGCGCTTTCCCTCGCACTGCTCGCATATCTGGCCGGCAAATACGCCACAGTCGCCCCCTCGGAAAACTGCAGCGCGAGCTTGTCGCGGTCGGAAAAGCGCAAGCTCGTAGAGCACATCCGCGAGAATATCATCGACAACATATCGGTCACCGAGCTTGCGCGCCTGGTGCAGATGAGCCCGTCGCACTTCTCGCGCGTCTTCAAGACGTCGTTTGGCGTAACGCCCTATCGGTTCGTCATGCAGGAACGCATCGAGAAGGCGAAGGCGATGCTGGCCGACGCCAAGCTCAGCGCGAGCCAAGTCTCGACGGCGTCGGGCTTTGCCAGTCAGAGCCACTTCGTGAAGGTCTTCCGCCAGTTCGCGGGCGTCACGCCCAAGCAGTTCAAGGCAGGTCATTAGCTCGCCGACGCAGCATGGCGCCGATGCATGGGGTCTGGAGCAGCGCGTGGGTACGTCTCGTATTCAACTGATCTCGAAAGGGCGTGGCGTTCCGTACTTCCGCACTCCGGAGTTCCGCAGCGCCGACCATCCATGGGCCGGCTACAGTTTCGAAGAAGCGTACAGCAACGGCGAGCCTCTACCTCGTCATGCATGGCCCAAGACCACGCTCGTGTATGTCACCGGCCCGCAGCGTTCCACCGGCCAGCAGGGCTCGTTGCACTGGAAGCACCGAGGCATCTGGAGCAGGGACGCCATCGGGCCTGGTACCGTGTCGATCATTCGTCGCGACGTGGAGATACAAGCGACGGAGCCGAGCGGATCGTTTCCGATGATGGTTCTGCAGCTGGACAACTCCAAAATGCAGCACTTGGCGCCCACCCAAGTCCTGACGATAGACAAGTTGCTCGGCTCTGCGCAGGTGACGCGAGATATCCGGCTCACTGCGTTGTTGTCGACGATAGGCGAGGAGGTCAGAGAGGGGTGCATATCCGGCAGGCTCTATGCGGAATCGATCTCGCTGGCTCTGCTCGTTTATCTCGCGGGGAAGTATGCCGCTCTCCGGCTCGTAGACAATCGCGCGGCGAGCCTGTCGCAGACTGAGAGAAGGGGCCTGGTCGATTACATCCGGGCGAACCTCACCAGCAACATATCCGTCACGGAGCTCGCTGCACTCGTGCAGATGAGCCCGTCCCACTTCGCCCGCATGTTCAAGGCCTCGTTCGGCGTGACGCCCTACCGCTTCGTCATGCAGGAGCGTGTTGAAGGCGCGAAGGCGATGCTTGCCACGACCGATCTGTCCGGCAGCCAAGTCGCAACGGCATTCGGCTTCGCGAGCCAAAGCCACTTCGTGAAGGTTTTCCGCCAAGTCACCGGTGTCACGCCGAAGCAGTATCAAGCGGGCTTCTGATCCGGTGACGTGTGATGACGCGCGATGCGCAGCGTTGACACGCCGGCGCGCACGATTCCTTCCCTCACAACTTTCGCAGCGCAGCAGCGAAATTTTATGCGCTTGAGCAGGATCGTGCTCGAATGAGCAGGATCATTGTAGTTCGCCCCTACAGTTCGCTTACAGATCGTCGCGACGGAGAATGCTCGCAGAGCCGTCCGTTCTCGACAAACAAGAATCATAACCCGGGGGTGAAACGATGAATCACTTACGAGTCTGTAGTTCACTATCCGCGCTGTTGCTCGCTGTGACGCTGAGCGGCGGCGCCTTGGCTCACGACGACGATTCCGACAAACCGATCACGCTCGACAGGACCGGCGGATTCATCATCGGCGGATATCACAAGGTCATCAATCCGGCCGTGCCCAACCGGACGCTGTCGTGCGACCATGGTTACGTCGAGTATTTCATCCCGTCGAAGCCGCGCAAGACGAGCATCGTCCTGTGGCACAGCTCCAGCGCACAGGTCTGGCAGAACCGCTGGGACGGCGGCGAAGGCTACAAGGACAAGATGCTGCGCGCCGACTATCCCACCTACATCTGGGACGGGCCGCGCGTAGGCCGCGCCAATTGGAGCTGTGAACCCATCACCACCACTCCGATCGCTCGCGACCAAGGCAAATTCACCGCTTGGGTTTTCGGCCCTACGATTCCCGCCGGACAGGTTCCGACGAAGGCTGAGTTCTACCCGGGCTCACAGTTCCCGGTGAATAGCTCGAAGCTGGAAGAGTACTGGTGGAACGCGACCGGCGCCCGCTACGAAGAATTCGATATTGGTAGGAATATCGGGATCGAGACGGATGCTGCAGCCATCGCTGCCGACTCCGGCCGCCTCGGAAATCAGATCTACTACCTGACGAACTCGGCTGGCGGCCTTCGCTCGATGGTGACGACGTCGAAGGCCACGGGCAAGAACATCGCTGGCATCACGACCTACGAGAGCATCGGCTACGTGTTCCCGCTCACGACCTCCGGGGCGGCGGCCAACCTGCCGAAGCCAGCGACGCTGTGCGATATGTCGGGCGCGGGCTGCGCCTTCGGTCCGATTGGCATCCCAGAGGCTGACTTCAAGAAGCTCGCCAAGCTCAAGAAGATCCAGTTCGTGTGGGGCGACAACCGTCCGGAGACGTACGCCTATGTCATCCAGTCTCGCCAGTGCGCGGCGCTGATCAATGCCTATGGCGGCAACGCCGAAGTCGTAAAGCTGGGCGACCCCAAATCGGCAGGCGGTGAGGGCCTCACGGGAAGCACTCATATTCCGTTCGCCGATATGGACAACGACAAGGTTGCGGCGTTGCTCTTCAAGAATCTCAAGAAGAACAAGCTCGACGACTACGCGAAGAAGAAGCCCAACTGGGGTTGGGACGGTTGGGGCTGGGAAGAGGCCTGGAACTGGTACGGTCACGGTCATCGCTGATGATGCGACGCGTCCCTGTCCAACCGGACGGGGACGCTCTTTTCCTGAATTGACGACATTTGATAACGCACGCACGGCACGCAGCATTCCGCCTAACCGTGGACATGCGTTTGGCGCGACCTAGTCTTGTGGCCAGACGCGGACTGCTCGCGTGTGTCCTTTCCCGAGCACCCCTCCGGCATTGTGCCCATAAGTGTTCGCTCGTCGGCAAGCCAACAGAGACGGAATGGCCGACAGTGCGTCTCACAAATGAGAAACGCACGGTGGGAGCGAAACGAGTGCGCGCTTGAGAGCGCACCACCACGGCCAAATTCCTGACTGACACTTAGAACGCCACTGGACGGATGATCTGCGCCTTACTGGGCCGATCCCGCCCAGCACGTTCCTCCACGTCTATTGCGGCGAGCGATGGTCCGGCGTGCCGGCTCAGCGAACGCCTGCGCTTGGCCGCGAGCCGGGCGCGAAGCCTTGCGGGGAACCACGAAACGACACGTTGCAAACGCTAGGGAGATAAGAATGACAATATTCACCCGATCGGGCGGCGGAGCGATCCTGCTCTGCGCGATGCTGGCGACGGGCGTCGCGCCTGCGCTCGCACATGACAATGACCATGACCACGATAATGACGGGCCCGTGGTCAACACGGCGGAAGGGCCCGTGCGTGGCTTCAAGAAGGACGGTGTCTACACGTTCCTCGGAATTCCGTACGCAGCACCGCCCGTCGGCAATCTGCGCTGGCGTCCGCCGGCGCCCGTCAAGAAGTGGCGCGATGCGCTGGATGCCACCAAGATGGGCAACAGCTGTCCGCAGGTGACAACTCTCGGCCCGTTTGCTGGTCCAACCAGCGTCACCGAAGACTGCCTCTTCCTCAACGTCTACACGACGGGCAGGGATGGCCCGAAGAAGCCGGTTGTCGTGTGGATTCATGGTGGAGGCAACATCGATGGTGAAGCCGCCGCCTACGACGGCGCCAAGCTCGCCACCGGTGGACCCAGCGGCACACCGACGGTGACTGTCATCCTGAATTACCGCTTGGGCCTATTCGGATACCTCTCGCATCCGGCACTCAACGCCGAAGGACATCTGTGGGGCAACTACGGCATCCTGGACATCCAGGCCGTCCTCAAGTGGGTGCAGCGCAACGCGGCCAACTTCGGCGGCGATCCGAATAGGGTCTTGCTCGGTGGCCAGTCGGCCGGCGCCTCCGACACCGGCGCCAACGTGATCTCGCCGCTGGCGGCGGGATTGTTCAACCGCGCTCTCTATCAGAGTTCGCCGACGTCTTCCTACCCGACGGCGGCCACCGCTCTGACGCGTGGCTCGAGCTTCGCGTACAACACGACGACCCCGCAACAGTCCGCCAACTGCCCCGGCACGGGACCTTCTGCAGCCACGTGTCTGCGCAACCTGTCGGCGGAGCGGATCCTGCAGCTGCAGGGCACGCCCAACTCCAACGGCGCCTACATCACGGGCCCGTTTGTGGACGGCACGATCATTCCGATCACGCCCGAGCAGGCGTGGACATCCGGCAACTACAACAAGATGCCGACCATGGGTGGCGCAGCGCGTGACGAGGGCAACTTCGGTATCTCGATCACTGAGTACTTCTCGGGGCCTCCGCAGGTACCGATGACGCTGCAGCAGTACAACGACCGCATCAACGCCCAGTATGGGGCGAACGCGGCCGCGGTTCTCGCTCAGTACCCGCCTGGTTCCGATCCGCAGTTCACCTTCAATCGCGTGTCGACCGACCCAGGCAAGTGCCGCGGTCTGCACGTGCTCGGGCTGTGGTCGACGAAGATCCCGACCTACGCCTACGACTTCACGTATCGGGAGGCGCCTTACTACTTCCCTTGGATGCCTGGCTTTAAAGCGCTCGCGTATCACACCGTCGACATCCAGTTCATCTTCCCGAAATGGCGCGGCGGCCATCTGGGCGTGAATCTTGACCAGACGACCGGTCAGCCTCGCGAGCTGCAGGGCGCCGAGCGCACCCTGTCGGACAAGCTGGTTGCAGCGTGGACGAAGTTCGCCGCCACCGGCAACCCGAACGGAACAGGCAATTCGCCCTGGCCGAAATACACCTCGCCGACCTCTGGCATCCTCAATCAGAACCTCTCGTTCACGACGGACAGCACGGCGACCTTCAGAAGCACCTACAAGTGCGACTTCTGGGATCCGCTGCAGACGTACTGAGGGTGAATACGGTGGCGTGGGGGCTTCCCCCACGCCACCGCCTCTCCGATCAAGAAGTTTGATCGAATGCCGAAGTCATGAGGACCGCGGCCACCGTTCAAAGAAACAGCGAACGCGCCTCCGACCCGAGCGTCCTGCGAAGCCGGACGTCTCTGAAGGATAGTGCGCGTCAAAAATAGCGTACGGAGGAACATTGATGACTGCCCAACTTCGCGTGAGCAAAGCGGCCCTGTGTGGGCTGACGGTCGTGGCCGCATGCGCCACCGGAACTGCCTTTGCAGGCAATGATTTTAAGCGCCACAAATCTATCGAGCTCGAGGCGCAAGGGAGCTTCTACGTCGGTGGAAAGATATTCAACATCCCATCGCGCATTGCGTCGGGTACGACGCCCGAGCCGGGCTTGATCTCGATCGACCACGCCTACGTGCAGTATCAGATACCCGAGGACAAGAAGTACCGGTACCCGGTTCTCATGGTCCACGGCGGCGGTCACACCGGAAAGACGTATGAGACGACCCCCGACGGGCGCGAGGGTTGGTACACGTCCTTCACGCGCCGCGGGTTCGCTTCGTATGTGATCGATGACCCCAACCGCGGGCGGGCATGCTGCGAGCCTACCGAACTTCACCTCGTGAGGATGGGACTGCTGCCGAATACGGCACTCCCCAACATGAACATTTATACGAAGCAGACGGCGTACACGACGTTCCGCTTCGGGCCGGCCTATCCTGATGCGTACCCGGGACAACGCTTTCCGCTGGCCGCCATCGACGAATACGCTCCGCAGTGGGTGCTGACCTATCGCGACCTCGAAGAGAACGCCAAGATCACCAACGCGATCGTCGCCGCTATCGACAAGATCGGGCCGTGCATCGTCATGGTGCACTCGCAGTCGGGGCCCCTCGGCCTCGCCGCGGTGCTGCAGCGCGCCAACCTCGTGAAGGGGTTCGTCGCCATCGAACCGGCGGGTTTCGCCATTCCCACCACGGAGACGGCTGTGAAGCTGAAGAACGTGCCGATCTTCGCCGTATTCGGCGACAATCTGGCCTCGAGCGCTCAATCGACGGGTTGGCTGACGAGCGCGCAAACAACCGCTGATCAGGTCAATGCTGCGGGCGGCAATGCCAAGGTGCTGCCGCTGGCAACGATCGGCATCCGCGGCAATTCCCACATGATGATGATGGACAACAACAACGAGCAGATCGCCGATATCATCGAAAAGTGGATCGGCAAGAACGTCCGCAAGGCGGCCAACGACAGTCACGACCACGGCCACGGCGATTGGGACTGAGACTTCGGGCCGGCGGCTCCACGGCCGCCGGCCCACTTTCCTGAATGCCAGAAGTCTTCTTAACCGCTGTGCGCGGCGCGGAACTCGCTCGGAGTGCAGCCGTAGCGCTTCTTGAAAAGGCGGTTGAACGTCGACAGGTTCACGAAGCCCCAACGGTACGCCACGGTAAAAATCGATTCGTGCTTGCAGCTGGAGGAAATCAGATCCAGCTGGACCCGCTCCAGCCGCTTCTGCGTGATGTAGGCGCTGAAGGTCGTGCCGAGCGAAGCGAAAATCTTGTGCACGTATCGGGGACAAATTCCGAAGTGCGTTGCCACGCGTTCGGGCGACAAAGCCTCGGTGGAAAGCTGCTCGTTGACGTAGTAGAGGATCTCACGCTTGAGATCGCGCGACTTGGGTTCTTCGCCGTCGTTGAGATTGGGCGCGAACCCGCCGGCGGCGAGCGGCAGCAGAACGACGAAAGCATCGAACAGAGCGGTCAGTTCGTCGGCGCTGGCTGAGAGCAAATGCTCCGAAAGTAGCGTAAGCGCTCCGGCCAACGGGCCCATGAGCGAGCGGCGCGGCAGCAGCACGTTATTGAATGAATCTTCCACGTTTTTTACGGCCGCGAAGCTCTCTTTGGAAATGAGGAACGACAGGTCCTCATACATGCCGTCGGGTTGTCCGGTAGCACTCACCGGCTCGGCCGTATCGTAGATGACGAGGTCGCCCGGGACAGCGCGCGAAACGTGTCCCGCTTGGTCGACGTTGAGCTCGCCTGTCATGACGAAGTTGGCATAGAAGCCGTCGACCTTCGACGCCGCGATGTTCTGCTTTGTCCGCACGGTCACGAGCGGTGACATGCGCACCCGCCCGACCGAACCGTGGGCAAAGTTCATGCTCTCGATGCGTGCCTCGAAGGGCAGATCGGAGTTGAACTCCGGCGTCCACGGCATGAAAGTGTTGCCGATGCCTTCGCGGAAAACGCCGAATGCCTTGCTGGGCGAGAAATATTGAGTGTCCCAGACGTTTATGTGTCGGCTATCCGTCTGCGGGATAACAGGTCTGTTCTCTCTGACCCGTGGTTTGTTCGCTGTATGCATATTGCCCTCAACTTTTGGCAGCTGAGTTCTGCGAATTCCCGCTCCTATTTCTATTCTCCCGTCGCGTGAAAATCAGCCAACGTTTTGGTGATGGGAGAGATCGATGATGACGATTGAATCGTCGAGCTCGCGTGCGCGTGCATCCGTTGACTTGGCTGTGGTAGAGCAGCGTAGATCATTCACGCGTGCTCGCGCGGCCGCCGACTGACGAGGGGAGCAACCACGTGTCTACGGTTCGGCGATCGGCGTTGTTGAACGCTTTCGGTATCGCGGTGGCACTGTTGTCATGGTTCACGCTGGACCCTCTCGACGCACTCGCGTCGACATTTCTGGGCACGGCGATGTTCGCGATCGCGTTGATCGACGCGGAGCGGTTCATCATCCCCGATGTGCTGTCGCTTCCTGCCATCCCCGTCGGCCTCGGATACGCATGGGCGACCGACGACGCGCCGCCGGCCAACCTCCTCGACCACCTCTTGGCGATGATCGTGGGTGGACTAGCTCTCTACCTGATCAGGGAGGCGTACTTCCGCTACCGTGCGCGTGAAGGGCTCGGGCTGGGTGACGTAAAGCTGGCGATGGCCGCAGGTGCCTGGGTCGGTTTTGCGGGCCTCGGGCCGGTATTGCTGTTGGCGAGTGTTATGGCGCTGTGTTGGGTGCTGATCCTCAACGCGCGCAATCTCGCTGCCCTTAAGGGAGCGACGCCGATAGCGTTCGGCGTCTTCCTTGCCCCGGCCATTTGGGTCGTCTGGTTCGCCGCAAGGCTGGGCCTGGCAGGCGCGGGCTGAGATCTACTTGACCGCGTTTGCGTTCGACTTGACGTTGCCTTCCCACATTCCGGGAGCGTCCCATGCTGCCGGACGCGGAGCCAGTGACTGCATGCTGGCCCGCACTTCTTCGGTCACGCGGCTTGCATCCGCGGGATCGCGAATGACCGTCGGCTGCAGGAATACGACCAGCTCGGTCCGCGTCTTGGTAATGTCTGTGTTCCCACCGATGACGTCCCCGATGTAGGGAATCTTCCCGAAGAAGGGGATGCTGTTTTTCTGGCGGTCGTTCTGCTCGCTGATGAGGCCGCCCAGCACCACGAGTTGGCCGCTGGAAACCGCGATCGTGCTGCTGATCCGGCGCTGCGAGATGGTGGGAGTGAGCGTATCCCCCGTGGTGGTGCGGGATACCGCGCTGATCTCCTGCTGGATCTCCATCGTCACGACCCCGTTGGTGTTGATGCGGGGAGTGACCTTCAGGATGACACCCGTATTCTTGAACTGGATTTCGTTGACGACGGGAGAGTCCGGATTGATGACGCTCTGCGCCTGACGCGTGGTGATCGGAACCTCGTCGCCCACCTGCAGGGTCGCGGACTGATTATGCAGCACGACGACGGACGGCGAAGACACGACCCGGACCGCCGTTTGCGTCGCCAGGGCGTCGAGGATGACTTTCGGCTGGAGAAGCGAGCCGACGATGAAGTTGAGGCCGGGAACTGCGGGCCCGATGTCAATGTCCATGCCGTTGGTGAAGCCGACCGTGCCTGCCTTCCCGCCGTTCTTTTGCAGGAAGAACTGCACGCCGTACTTCAGGCTGTCGTTGAGAACGACTTCGGCGAGCGTTGCATTGATGATGACCTGAAGCGGCGGCTGGTCGACGCGGCGCAGGATGTTGAGAATGCGCCGCAGGTTCCTGCCCGAGGCCTTGATGAGGAGCTTGTTGTTGCGCTCGTCCGGGACAATGCGGACCTGCTCCGAGCCGCCGGTTGCCCCCCCCGCGAACGATCCAGTGGAGACGCTCGCAGTTATGCCCGCGGGCTCCGATCCCTGATTGGCCGAGTCGCTGGCCGATGACGATGACGTC
>CALRVN010000055.1:0-13365 GCA_943371625.1 Hyphomicrobium sp. CS1GBMeth3 | reverse complement strand
CGAAACGGCTGAAAATACGTGGTGCCCCAGGCCAGACTCGAACTGGCACACCCTTGCGGATAACAGATTTTGAGTCTGTCGCGTCTACCGTTCCGCCACTGGGGCTATGCTGCCCCGCGATGGGCCTGCAAAGTGGCGCGCATAATACTGGCGCACTCCCCGCCGTCAACGCGTCGTAAGGTGTGGCGCCAAAAGCAAGTCTGACGGTGGCGTTTTCCAGCGCCGAACTGCCCTCCGGCAACGGAACCGTGCGGGCCCAGCCGCCGTTGCCGGCTCGATCGAACAAGGAATAAAGGCCGTGCCGACCTCAACGCCCATGTCCGACGCCGTTTTCACCCGCCGGGTCTTCATCGTCGTAGGTGTCCTGGCCCTCGTTGGGGCGCTCTACCTGCTCTCCGACCTCGTGCTGCTAATCTTCGGCGCCGTGCTGGTGGCCGTCGTGTTGCGATCCCTGGCGGTGCCCATCTACCAGAGCACCACGCTCGGCCGGCGTTTCTCGCTCCTTGCCGCGGGGCTCGGCGTCGCCGCGCTGGTCGTGGCTGTCGCCTGGGTCTTCGGCGCCCAGATCAGCGATCAGGTCGTCTCCGTGATCACCAACCTGCCTGCCGCCGCGGACACGTTCGTCAAGAACACGCCCTTCATTTCGACGCCGGTCGCCGAGCTCTTCAAGGGCTCCTCCGTCGGCAACCTGCTCGCCGGTGCGTTGACGTGGGGTAAGGCCATTGCCGGCTCCATCGCCACCCTCGTGCTGATTGTCGTCGCCGGCATATACATCGCGATCGACCCGGGCGTTTACCGCCGCGGATTCATCCTGCTCTTCCCCAAACGCGTGCAGCCGCAGATCGGCGAAACGCTGGACGACGCCGGCGCCGCCCTTCGCCTGTGGCTTGGCGCGCAGTTGCTCGCGATGGTCATGGTCGGAGTGCTCACCGGCGCCGGCCTGGCCATCATCGGCGTGCCCTCCGCGCTCGGCCTCGGCTTCATCGCCGGCGTGCTGGAGTTCATCCCCTACCTCGGACCGATCCTGTCGGCCATTCCGGCACTGCTGCTCGCTTCGACGGTCAGCTGGGAGCTGGTGCTGTGGACGCTGGGATTGTTCATCGTCATCCAGCAGGTCGAGAACAACATCATCCTGCCGCTGGTCTCGGGCCGCGCGGTGGATCTGCCACCTGCGGTCGGCCTCATCGCCGTCGTCGCCATCGGCATCCTTTTCGGGCCGTTGGGACTGCTGTTCGCCTATCCGTTAGCGATTGTCATCGACGTTGCCGTGCGCCGGCTCTACGTCCGCGGCGCGCTGGGTGCCAAGGTCGACGTCCCCGGCGAGAATTCAGCGCCGAAAAGCTAGCCGCCAACCTGGCCCCGGCGGCCGAAAGGTTTCGCGCGCACTGGCCGCTTCGGGTGCGGCCACGCGCCTTTGTCCATGAAGCGGATGCCGATGGTCCGATCTTGACTCCACACGACGCAGCACTTTCGTGACACACCGCTCATCACATCTCGGAGGTCAAAGGCGCAGCCGATCCACGGCGCGCCCGTGAATTCGATCTTCGCCCCTTGCTGCGATACGTTCCGGATGCTGCACGCCAGCGCGCTGCTTCCACCCTGATCGACCTGTCCCGGACGTCGAACGCCGGTGCGCGGATGATGTCTGCGATCCATGGGCTCCTCCTTCTCCGGCCTCACATGCTCGCACCGGTTGCAAGCCGCGCGCCATACAGCACGACGTGAGCGACGAATTGAGGAGCAGCGTTCGGACGTAGTTAACGACGGGGTCGCAGCCAGCACCGAAGGGCGTGCTCGACTGTTCTGTCATCCCGGGGCTTGTCCCCGGGATCCATCGATCATCAAGCTCAAGTCCTGGCGGTGCTCTGGATCCCGGCAACAAGTGCCGGGATGACAGTGCAGAAACCTACTTCCAAGAATAAGTAACACGCCCGGTGCGGTGACGGTGCTCGGTGATCTCCACGTGATCGCCGACGTGCGGATCGGTCTTCTTCATCGCCATCACGGAGATAAGCCGCCCGTCGCTGTCGAGCGCCACCTGCACCGATAAACCTTCTTCGACGAGCTGCGTGTTCTTGATGTTGAGTGGGCCGACCGAGGTCACAGTAGCCGGCACCCGAACGTTATCGATGCGCGCGTCGTAGTCCTCGTAGACGAAATAGGCGCCGATCGCGACCAGCGCCACCGCGCCGATACCGATCTTCTTCAGCCGTTCGCGCCAAAGCGCACGCTCGAGCTTGCGCCGTGTTTCCTCACGCATCGCCGTTTCTTCCTTATCGTTTTGCGCGTTCGCCTCTAAGCCGCCATCGCCTGGCTCTGCACGAGGCGCACGATGTCCGCCATGATGTCGTTGAGCTGGAAGTTCTTCGGCGTGTAGACCGCCGCGACGCCGAACGCCTTCAGCTTCACCTCGTCCTCGGGCGGGATGATGCCGCCGACGACCACGGGCACGTCGGAAAGGCCTTCCTTGCGCAGCCGCTCCATCACTTCCTGCACCAGCGGCACGTGGCTGCCCGACAGGATCGACAGACCGATGACGTGCACGCTCTCGTCGACCGCTGCGCGCACGATCTGCGTCGGCGTCAGGCGGATGCCTTCGTACACGACCTCCATGCCGACGTCGCGCGCCCGGACCGCGATTTGCTCGGCGCCGTTCGAGTGTCCATCGAGGCCCGGTTTGCCGACCAGGAACTTGACGCGGCGGCCCAGCTTCGCCGAAAGGGCGTCCACCGAGGCGCGCACATTGTCGAGCGCAAGTCCCTCGCGCACCACCGCAGCCTGCGCGACACCGGTCGGCGCGCGATACTCACCGAACACGCGGCGCAGCGTCCTGCCCCACTCTCCGGTGGTGACACCGGCCCGCGCCGCCGCGATCGACGGCTCCATGATGTTGCGGCCTTCCTTGGCCGCGCGCTCCAGCTCCGAAAGCGCGGCCTGCACCGCCTTGTCGTCACGTGCCGCGCGCCAGGCCTTCAGCTTTTCGACCTGCTCGGCCTCGACCGCCGGGTCGACGACCATGATCGCGCCCTCACCCGCCGTCAGCGGCGAGGGTTCGGTTTCGGTCCACTTGTTGACGCCGACCACCGTGAGATCGCCCGTCTCGATGCCCGACAGCCGGCCCGTGTTGCTCTCGACCAGGCGCCGCTTCATGTAGTCGATCGCCGCCACCGCGCCGCCCATCGCTTCGATGGTGGCGAGCTCGGCGGTCGCCTGTTCCTTCAGCTCGGCGACCTTCTTCGCGATCGCCGTCGAGCCGTCGAAGATGTCGTCGTATTCGAGCAGGTCCGTCTCGTAGGCCATGATCTGCTGCATGCGCAGCGACCACTGCTGATCCCATGGCCGCGGCAGGCCGAGCGCCTCGTTCCACGCCGGCAGCTGCACCGCGCGGGCGCGTGCCTTCTTCGACAGCGTCACGGCCAGCATCTCGATGAGGATGCGGTAGACGTTGTTCTCCGGCTGCGGCTCGGTCAGCCCCAGGCTGTTCACCTGCACGCCGTAACGGAACATCCGGTCCTTCGGATTGGTCACGCCGTAACGGTTGAGCGTGATCTCCTCCCAAAGCTCGTTGAACGCCCGCATCTTGCAGATTTCGGTGACGAACCGCATGCCGGCGTTGACGAAAAATGACACGCGTCCGACGACCTGGCCGAACTGATCCGCGGGGACTTCGCCCGATGCCTTGACCGTGTCGAGAACCGCAAGCGCGGTCGCCAGCGCGAAGGCAAGCTCCTGCACCGGCGTCGCCCCGGCTTCCTGCAGATGGTAGGAGCAGACATTGGTCGGGTTCCACTTTGGAACCTCCAGATACGAGAACACGATCGTATCCTTTATGAGCCGCAACGACGGCTCGGGCGGGAAGACGTAGGTCCCGCGCGACAGGTATTCCTTGATGATGTCGTTCTGGATGGTGCCCGTGAGCTTCCCGCGCGAGGCCCCCTGCTCGTCGGCGAAGGCGACGTACAGCGACAGCAGCCACGCCGCCGTCGCGTTGATCGTCATCGACGTATTCATCTGGTCGAGCGGGATACCAGCCAGCAGCGTGCGCATGTCGCCGAGGTGCGAAACCGGCACGCCGACCTTGCCGACCTCGCCCTTCGCCAGCTCGTCGTCGCTGTCGTACCCCGTCTGAGTCGGCAGATCGAAGGCGATCGAAAGACCCGTCTGCCCCTTGGCGAGGTTCCTGCGGTAAAGCTCGTTCGACTTCGCGGCCGTCGAGTGGCCGGCATAGGTACGGAATAACCAGGGGCGGTCGGGCGCCATGCGTCAACCTCGGTTGGGTTCGGCTGTTGCCGTAAAGTACCCATAACCGACGGTGCAATGCAAAAATAACTTTGCCGCAACAGGCGGTGCGAGGTCGCCTGCCCTCAGGCAAGTCGTGCGCGTCAAAAAAAGCGGCGGCTTTAGGTGCCGCGCAGCTCGCGACGGAAGGAAACGTCCTTCTGCACGTCGTGCCTGAACTGATATCTCTCTGTCCGTATGCGCCCGATGATCGAACTGAAGCGCAGGAACAGCAGCAGCATGAGCAGGGCGATGATGATGCCCACCGTGCAGGCGATCACGACGTTGGTTTCCCGGTCGTGGGTCGGAAAGAAGCCGCTTAGCTCGAAGAAATAGTTTGTTGCGAGGGCACCGAAGGTGAAGCCCGGAACGAAGATCAGCGACAGCACTGTCCGCGACAGCACGTGCAGCGTCAGCACGCCGGCCCAGCCGGAAAGTATCGCCACGATGACAAGGGTAAACGTGTCGACGGCCGCGGCCCGTTCAACAAACTCCAGCATTACATGGCTTCCCAGACTGAATGACCCCAAAGCTTGCCGTGCAGGAATGGCGGCCCAAACAGGCGTTCTAGGTGGGATTTTCCTAAAGGTTGGTTGACATGAACGAGTAGCGGCGCCACAGCCTCTTCATTGCAGCGCGAAATCGTGCTTGAAACGCCGCCAGAGAAGTGCGGCCGCCGAGCCGCAATCCGATCAGCCGCGGCCGGAAAGGCCGGCAATCCATCACGGGAGCCAAGAATGACGAGCCAAAGTGCCGCCAGGACTGACATTTCCTTGGGCGCACCGGCGACTGCCGAGAAGAAGGATCTCTATGAAATTGGGGAGATTCCGCCCCTCGGCTACGTTCCCAAGAACATGTACGCCTGGGCAATCCGTAAGGAGCGCCACGGCGAGCCGGACACGGCGATGCAAGTTGAGGTTCTCCCGACCTGGGAACTCGACAGCCACGATGTCCTAGTGCTCGTCATGGCCGCCGGCGTTAACTACAACGGCATTTGGGCTTCGCTCGGTAAGCCGCTGTCGCCCCTCGACGGCCACAAGAACCCCTATCACATCGCCGGTTCCGATGCCTCGGGCATCGTCTGGGCTGTGGGCTCGAAGGTGAAGCGCTGGAAGGTGGGCGACGAGGTCGTCATCCATTGCAACCAGGACGACGGCGACGACGAGGAGTGTAACGGCGGCGACCCGATGTTCTCGCCCTCGCAGCGCATCTGGGGCTACGAGACCCCCGACGGCTCGTTCGCCCAGTTCTGCCGCGTTCAGGACCGCCAGCTCCTCGAGCGCCCCAAGCATCTCACCTGGGAAGAAGCCGCTTGCTACACGCTGACTCTCGCCACCGCCTATCGCATGCTGTTCGGCCATCGCCCGCACGTCCTGCGTCCAGGCCATAACGTCTTGGTTTGGGGCGCATCGGGAGGCTTGGGCTCGTTCGCGGTGCAGCTCTGCGCCACCTCCGGCGCCAACGCCATCGGCATCGTGTCCGAGGACGACAAACGCGACTTCGTCATGCAGTTGGGCGCGCGCGGCGTCATCAACCGCAAGAACTTCAAATGCTGGGGTGAACTGCCCCAGGTCGGCACGCCCGAGTACGACACCTGGTTCAAGGAGGCCCGCAAATTCGGCGCCGCCATCTGGGAGATCACCGGCAAGGGCAACAACGTGGACTCGGTGTTCGAGCACCCGGGCCAGTCGACCTTCCCGGTCTCGGTGTTCGTCGTGAAGCGCGGCGGCATGGTGGTCATCTGCGCCGGCACGACCGGCTACAACCTCACCATGGACGCACGCTATCTCTGGATGCACCAGAAGCGCGTTCAGGGCTCGCACTTCGCCAACCTCATGCAGGCATCGCAGGCCAACAAGCTTGTCGTCGAACGGCGCATCGATCCGTGCATGTCGGAGGTCTTCCCGTGGGAGGATATTCCGAAGTCGCACATGCGCATGATGCGCAACGAGCACAAGCCGGGCAACATGGCGGTGCTCGTGTCGGCGCCGACGACCGGCCTGCGCACGTTCGAGGACGTCATCGAGGCCAGCCAGCGCCTACACAAGAAGTAAGTCGTTCCCGTTTCGATCGGCCACGCGCGTCAGCGGCGCGTGCGCCGCGATCCGGGGCGCCTTAGCGTGGCCGCCCCGGTGCGGCCACCGCTGCGTCCAGACCCATCGAGCTCATGCGCTTGAACTCGTGGATGCCGCGGTTCAGCTCGGCGCCCAGGATAACGATCACTGCCGTCATCTGGAAGAAAATCATCGCCACCATGAGCTGCGACAGGCCGGCGTAGAAGCGCGTGTAGTCGCTGAAGTTCAGGTAGTAAGAATAGAGGCTCGCGACCGTGAGCCACAGCACTGTCGACAGCAGCACCCCCGGCCACACGTCTTTGACGCGCCGCTTCCCGGCCGCCAGCCACAAGTGGAAAGCTAGGAGCTGCCCGCCGATCACGGCAGCGGCGGCGCCATATCGGAACATCGCGCCCAGCCACGTCGACCGCATCACCGAGACCGAATGCGTCAGCTCTGGGTCGAACTGCGCCGCCATAGCCGGGCCGACGACGACCACCCAGGTCAGAACCAGCATCGATACCGCGCTGACGAACACGAACACCATGCTGCGGGCGAGGCAAAGAAGGTACGGCCGCTTCTCGATAACGCGATAGGCGCCGTTGAGCGCGGTACGCAGCGTCTCGATCGCGTTGGTCGCGAAGAACAGCGACAGCGCCGCGCTCACGGTCAGCAGGTCGATGCGTGTGCGGCCCATGATGGCTTCGATCTGCGGCGCAAGGCCCGCAGCCACGCCCTGCGGCAGGATCTGGAAAAGCTGCTCGACCGCCTGCGTGGCGAGTTCGCGCCCTCCGAAGATGCCGGCGAGCGCGCCAAGGAAAATGCAGAACGGGAATAGCGATACGACGAACGAGAACGCCACCGCGCCCGCCATGGCGAAGCCACTGTGCTCGTACAGCCGGTAAATGGCCTCGAGCAAGGTGCGGTAGCGCTGCATTCCCTTCTCCCGACCCCGTTGAATTGGGCTGGAACCTACCCGCGGTCCGGCGTGAGGTCTATGCCGGTAATGCCGCGATGGCCCAAGGAAATCTGCCAAGCGAAGTCCCGCGTGGACTGGGCCCTTGAGCTTTCTTAAAGTACGCTCCAGTTGGGCAAAGGCGTGGAGGCCGCGTGAAACGCAGCAAAGGCAATCGGAATTCGATCGGTTCCGACGCCGGGTACGAGCCTACCCGCACCGCCAAGCTGCGCGCGCGCGATACCGATCCCCCGCCGATACCCTCGCCGACCGCCGCCGCCGACCGGTTCGGTTCCGAGGATGAGGATGGCCTGCGCATGCTGGCCGCACTCGAGACGCTCACAAGCCTTGAGCCGGACTACTTCGACGATCTCGCTTCCGAGGCCTCCGTGACGATCATCGATGCGGCCGGGCATGAGCTTGTGGCCGACGCCTTTGACGCAGGATCGGGAGCCCGGCCCGTGCGCTCCTTGCGCGAGACGGCCAATCTCCGCGAGGAACCGGGGCTTCTGCTCAACGGTTACGAGACATTTCTCGGCCCCGGCGACGAGGCCATCGTCGAAATCGTACAGATCGAACCGGCGACCGATTTTGAGGAGGAAGCTCCCTCCCAGTCGTTCGCCGACCAGCCTGCCTCACTTACCCAGCGTCTGGCCGCCGCCGTCGGACCGTCCGGACGCTTCCTCAAGGCCCTGTCGGGCGACTGACCCCGCCTGCGGCACCGATTGCCTTGACGAACGGGGTCGTTATTCTGCAACGCAGCACCAGCGCGGCGCCAACATCGGCGCCCGCGACACTAATTTCCCAGGAGGACGAGGATGTCGACTGCGCTGAAGACGGCCGAGCACGATCTACTTTCAGCCGGCCCAGAGGCGCTGTTGAAACGCGCCGAGGCCGCGGTCGCATCCGCCGACAAGATTCTCCAGTCCGCCAAGACCGGCGTTCGGGCCGTCGTCGCAGCCGCTGGCGGCGTCGACAATGCCCAGCACCAAGCTCATGGCCTCGCCTGGCTCGCGACCGCCGTCGAAGGTCTGCGCCAGATGCACGTCTGGGGCACGCGCCTTTCCGCCGAGGGCCGCTTCGGCGAATTCGAGCAGCTGATCCTCGCCGCCGCCTTTGCCGAATATCTGGCTCAGATCGCAGGCGGCATTCCGATGAGCCAGCTGGAGCTCATTCGCCCAGAGCAGCTCGGCGTCACCCGCACCGAGATTCGCCGCTTCGAGGACGAGGTCGCGGACGTGATAGCCGCTGGCGGAACGCAGGAGGTCAAGAAGCGTCTCGCTGACTTCATCGCCGCGCAGCCCAACGCGTCAACGTTCGGCGATGCCGGCCTAGATGAGACGCACGCCGCGATATTCGATCAGATGCACACCTTCTCCGAGGAGGAGGTGAAGCCCTACGCGCACGAGTGGCATCTGGAGAACGCCTACATCCCGCTCGAGGTCATCCAGAAGGTCGCCGACCTCGGCGTCTTCGGCTTGACGCTGCCGGAAGAGTTCGGCGGCCTCGCCCTCGGCAAGGAAGCGATGTGCGTCGTCTCCGAGGAGCTGTCGCGCGGCTATATCGGCGTCGGCTCGCTCGGCACCCGCTCCGAGATCGCCGGCGAGCTCATCCTCAACAATGGAACCGACGCGCAAAAGCAGAAGTATCTGCCTAAGCTCGCTTCCGGCGAGATCCTGCCGACGGCCGTGTTCACCGAGCCAAACACCGGCTCCGACCTCGCCTCGCTCAAGACCCGCGCGGTGAAGGAAGGCGACACCTACAAGGTCACCGGCCAGAAGACCTGGATCACGCACCCCGTGCGTGCCGACCTCATGACGCTGCTCGTTCGCACCAATCCGAACGAGGCCGGCTACAAGGGCCTCTCCATGCTGCTCGCTGAAAAGCCGCGCGGCAGCGACGAGGATCCTTTCCCCGCCACCGGCATGACCGGCGGTGAGATCCATGTGCTCGGCTATCGCGGCATGAAGGAGTACGACATCTCCTTCGACGCCTTCGAGGTGCCGGCTTCGCATCTCCTGGGGGGCACCGAGGGCCAGGGCTTCAAGCAGCTCATGAACACCTTCGAGGCCGCGCGCATCCAGACGGCTGCACGCGCCGTCGGCGTCGCCCAGGCGGCGATGGACCTCGGCCTCAAGTACGCTCTGGAGCGCAACCAGTTCGGCAAGCCGATCTTCGCCTTCCCGCGCATTTACAACAAGGTCGTCATGATGGCGGTCGAGACGATGATCGCGCGCCAGCTGACCTACTTCTCCGCGCGTCAGAAGGACGAAGGGAAGCGCTGCGATCTCGAAGCCGGCATGGCGAAGCTGCTCGGCGCCCGCGTCGCCTGGGCCAACGCCGACAATGCGCTGCAGATCCACGGCGGCAACGGCTTTGCCCTCGAGTACCCGATCAGCCGCGTGCTGTGCGACTCGCGCATCCTCAACATCTTCGAAGGCGCAGCCGAGATCCAGGCGCAGGTCATCGCCCGCCGCCTCCTCGAAGATAAGGGCTGATAGCAGCGTCCGCCCCCAACAAGGCAGGAGGTCGGATGCGATCGGAAGATCGCATCCGGGTGAGGGGTGTTCCGCGAGAGGGACCGGCTACGCCTTCTGCCTCGGCGCCCGCGCGATCGTGAATGCCGCCAGCACGGCGACGAACCCCATCGTAAAAATCGCGGTGATCGCCGACGTCTCCGACAGATCGCCGCTCCGCCACGCGACGCTGTTCGCATCGACCAGCGGTGTGCTCCCCTTGACCAGCCAGTCGGCCACAAACTGCAACGCCACGACGGCGTATATCGCCACCGCCTGCAGGTAATACCCCTTCGGCTGAGCAGGCGGCTCCGCTGGTCCCCAGGTGCTGAGGTAGAATGCAAAGATCTGCATGAACGCGAACACCGTCAGGTACCAGCCGACATAGTTCGACAGTGGCACGCCGAAAAAGCCTCCGCCCTTCTCCCAAATCCACCAGCCGCCCAGCGTCGACGCCGACGGATCCATCGACAGATCCCACAGCACCATGATGAAGGCGCCGATCACCGGCGTGGCGATGATCGTCAGGTCATCGCCGCCGCGCTTCACGTCGCCGACGAGTACGGTTGCGAGCCCCCACGAAACATAGCCGACGCCGAGGTACGCCGGTCCGATCAGCAGCGGCACATAGCCGAGCTTCGGCCCGAGCGCGTCGGTGTAATAGTAGTGGCCGAAGGGATAGCCGGTGGCGACGCCGATGTTCTCGATGGCGAAGCTGACCACGAGGCAGATGGCGACAAATGCCAGGATGCCCCTGAGACCGTAGCGCAGCGCGCCGTGCACCAGCGCGAAGGTGACGAGGATTGTTACGTGCAATGTCGTCAGCGTGATGCTGGCGCGAAACACCGCAGCCAGATCTACGACAACGAGAAGGGCGACGAGAACCCAGAGAAAGCGGCGGGTGGACATGGTGGATCCTCGCGCTTGAGTTCGTGCCGCGCATAGCCCGTTCTGAGCACCGAACGACCCTTAAGCAGCCTTTGACTTGATATTCCGGCCCTGGCGCGCGAGCTATACGATAGCGTCAGGCGAACGGGTTCATCCACAGCGCAGCGAGTAACCATGGCTCAGACGATCATCGAGACGCGCCGCCATCAGATGTTTCTCACGCTGCACCACGAGGAGATCGACCGCGTTCGCCGGTTCGGTGCCGAGCGCGGCTTTGCCGCCGGTGACTATCTCGCTCGCGTCGGCGACCTCGCGCCAGGCCTCATGATCATTCTTTCCGGCAAGGTCGACGTTTATCAGTCTAAGGCCGGCCATCAGCAGTTGATCGTCACCCACGAGCCGGGCGGCTTCATGGGCGAGCTCGCTCAGCTTGGCGGTCGCCCCGCGCTCGTCGACGCCATTGCGCAGGGGCCGGTGGAAGCCATTGTCGTCTCGAGTGAGCAGCTCCGCGCGCTTCTCATCGCCGAGGCGGAACTGGGCGAGCAGATTATGCGCGCGCTCATTCTCCGGCGCATGGGGCTGCTCGAAACCGGTGGCGGTGGTCCGATCATCGTGGGCAGCGCCGACAACGGCGACGTGCTCCGTCTCGAAAACTTCCTCTCCCGCAACGGCCATCCCCACCAGCGCCTCGATCCCGATATCGATTCCTGCGGCAAAGTGTTGATCGAGAAATTCGACGTGACGCGCGACGAACTCCCGATAGTCGTCTGTCCCGACGGCAAGATGCTGCGCAATCCGACCGAGACGGAGCTGGCGCGCTGCATCGGGCTCATTTCGCCGCTCGATCCCAACCGCGTGCACGACGTCGTCGTCATTGGCGCCGGTCCCGCCGGGCTCGCGACTGCCGTTTATGCCGCCTCCGAGGGGCTTTCCGTGCTCGTCCTCGACTGCCGCGCCTTCGGCGGCCAGGCCGGCGCGTCCGCCCGCATCGAAAACTATCTCGGCTTCCCCACCGGCATCTCCGGCATGGCGCTCATGGGCCGCGCCTTCAATCAGGCGACGAAGTTCGGCGCCGAGATCGTCATCCCCTGCGAGGCACAGCGACTGGAACCTCGTATGTCGGACTGCGGCTGCTTCGTCCTTCATTTGCGCGACAACGAGTCGATCAGGGCGCGCGCCGTCGTGCTCGCATCCGGTGTTCGCTACCGGCGCCTCGACGTCCCCAACCTGTGCGACTTCGAAATGACGAGTGTCCACTACTGGGCCTCGCCGCTCGAAGCCAATCTCTGCGCCAAGCAGGAGGTCGCGCTCGTTGGCGCCGGCAACTCCGCCGGACAGGCCGTCGTCTATCTCGCCAGCAAGGCCAAGAAGGTTTGGCTGCTCGCGCGTGGCGGCAGCCTTGAGGCGACCATGTCGCGCTACCTCGTCGATCGCATCCGCGGGCTGTCGAACGTCGAGGTTCTGACCAAGGCCGAGGTGACGGGTCTGGAAGGAAAGGACGGGCGCCTCGAATCCATCCGCTGGACGTGCAATGGCACCGAGGAGAAGTGCGACATCCGCCATCTCTTCCTCTTCATCGGCGCCGACCCGAACACCAACTGGCTGCGCAACTCCGGTGTCACGCTCGATAGTAAAGGCTTCGTGCTCACCGGCGCCGAACTCAACGATTCCGCCAGCAAGCTTTTGGAAACCAGCCGGCGCGGAATCTTCGCCATCGGAGACATTCGCTCCGGCTCGATAAAGCGCGTCGCCGCGTCCGTGGGAGAAGGCGCGCAAGTCGTTGCCGCACTCCATGCCTACCTGGCTGCGCAACCTGTTCCGGCCATGGCCGCCGAGGCTTGAGCAGCTAAGACGCTTGCAAGGCGACATCGCCGGTGCAATCTCTTTGTTCATGACCAAGAAAGCTCCACACCCACGCGTCGTCTCTCTCATCGCCAGCTCCACCGAGCTGCTGCACGCTCTCGGCGCCGGCGATCTTCAGGTCGCGCGCTCGCACGAGTGCGACTACCCGCCGTCGGTGAAGAAGCTTCCCGCCATCACCCGGCCGAAGTTCGACGTCGAAGGATCGAGCGCCGAAATAGACAAGCGCGTGCGCACGCTCGTGGAGCGCGGGCTTTCCGTCTACGAAGTCGATGCCGATGCGCTCGAGAAGCTGAAACCCGACGTCATCCTCACTCAGGATCAGTGCCAGGTTTGCGCCGTCTCGCTCGCCGACGTCGAGCGCGCGGTGTGCGAGTTCACGCACGGTGATCCGCGCATCGTCTCCATGCACCCGAACACGATGGCTGACATCTACCGGGATGTAGCGCGCGTCGCCGATGCGATCGGCCGCCCCAAAGCGGGCAAGGAGCTGATCGCCGAAATGCAGGGCCGGCTTGCCGCCTTGGCCGCACTGGTGGCTGGCCAACCCAAGAAGCGCCTCGCCTTCATCGAATGGGTCGATCCGCCAATGTCCGGTGGCCACTGGATGCCCGAGCTGATCGATAATGCCGGCGGCATCAGCCCGTTCGGCGAGACCGGGCAGTCTTCGCCATGGATCACCTGGAAGGACGTCGCCGTCGCCGACCCCGATGTCATCGTCGTCGCGCCGTGTGGCTACGACATCGAGGTGACGCGTCGCGAGGTGAGACCGCTCGCTCGCTACGAGATCTGGCAGCAACTGCGCGCCGTGCGC
>CALRVN010000054.1:0-13563 GCA_943371625.1 Hyphomicrobium sp. CS1GBMeth3 | reverse complement strand
CCCGCTTCCTGACGCCGAGACAGACGTTGCGGTGACCGTCGCCGGGCGCGCAAAGATCGAGCCTACACAGTAATCGGCGCTCAAGGCACGGTTCCTGATGATCCCGATTGGAGCCGTCCCATGATTGCGCGCCCATCCGGCCGGACACTGATCGTCACGGTCGTCGCGATTACAGCAGCTGTCCTGCTGGGCTTCGGCACTATGTATTTCGCCGAGCAGACCGCAGCGCCTCCGAACGAGGCGGCGGAAGTGCCGCAAGAGCAATCCGAAGCAACTCTGCCGCCGTCGCTCGATTGCGCCTTCCACAACTTCACGCGCACCGCAGCCGTCGTATCGTTCTACTTCGATGTCGATGTTCCAAAGGTGGAGGCGCCGCGCTTCTATGAACGCGCGATCCTGCTCGCGGACGGCACGCGAACGAACTTCGAGGGCGAGCATCGCCCCGCTTGGTCCTACAGTCTCGATGCTGACGGCAAGCCGATGATCACCTCACCGGACGGCGCCACGCGCATCGTGCTGTACGGCCTGAAGCTCGGCGTTGCCGGCGTCCTGTCGGTCGAGGCTGGGATCAGAAGCAACGTGTATCGCAATCTGGGAGGCGAATGTCGCCAGACCAATCTGGCAAGCAGTGGCCACTGAGCGATCCGCGGCCTAGCGCTCTCCGCGCCGGCTGCCGGCTCCCGTCCATGCGGAGCATGGCTACGCCATGACGAGGGAGTCGCCGGCGCTAAACATGTGCGCCGGCGCCAAGATTTGAAAATTATTCGCCCGCGACCTTTGCCGGGCGCTTCACCGGGTTGCGCAGGAACGCCGGCACGTTGTCGGCAAATCCCGATCCCGAGCGCTGCTCTGGCTGACGCGACCGTTCGGGACGCCCCTGCTGAGCCGGCCGCGGCGCGCGCTGCTCATTGCGCGGAATCTGCTGATCCGCCGCAGCTGGGCGCGGGGCGCGTGGCTGACCATCCTGCTGCGGACGTGCAGCGCGCGGAGCGTCCTGCCGGTCACGCGGCTGACGCTGTTCCTCGTGCCTTGGTTCGCGCTGTTCCGGCCGCGGTGCGCGCGGCTCGCGACGTTCCGGTCGTGCTCCGCGCTCCTCGGGTCGCATCCCGCGCTCTTCCGATCGAGCGGCACGCGGTTCGCGTTGCTCCGGCCGGGCTTGGCCCTGCTGGTCAGGTCGCGGCCCGCGCTCTTCAGATCGCGCAACACGCTCTTCAGGGCGTGGCCCGCGCTCGCCCGGATTGCGCTCGCCACGCTCGCCGTCCTTCGGCTGTCCACCGCGACGTTCACCGCCGCGCCGGCCTTCGCCACGACCCTGCGCCGCGCCATCCGGACGCGAACTGCGTCCACTGCCACCGCCGCTGCGCGGAGCGCTGGCGCCGCTGCGGCCACCGCGACCCCGGCGCTTCTTCTTGCCGGACTCCGCGTAGTCCTCTTCCGTCGGACCTTCGCCGATCCACACCGGCGGCTCGCCGAGCATCTTCTCGATGTCTTTGAGGTTCCGCAGTTCGTCGATCGTCACCAGCGAGGTCGAATTGCCTTCCTTGCCGGCGCGGCCCGTACGGCCGATGCGGTGCACGTAATCGTCCGACTGCCAGGGCAGGTCGAAGTTGAACACGTGGCTGACGTCGGGAATGTCGAGACCGCGTGCCGCGACGTCGCTCGCTGCCAGCAGCTTCAATTCGCCCGAACGGAACTTGTCGAGCGTCTCCATGCGGCTCTTCTGGTCCATGTCGCCATGCAGGGCGCCGGCCGAGAAGCCGTGTTTCACCAGCGATTTATTCAAGATCGCGACGTCGACCTTGCGATTGCAGAAGATGATCGCGTTTCTGACATCCACCTGGCGGATCAGTTCGCGTAGAACTTCGCGCTTGGCCCAGTCCTCGCCATTCGCGCAGTACTGGAAGCGCTGGGTGATCGTCTTGGCCGTCGTCGCCGGCGGGGCCGCCTCGATGCGCTCGGGATTGTTGAGGAACTGGCTGACGAGCCGGGTGATCTCCGGCGGCATCGTCGCCGAGAAGAACAGCGTCTGGCGACGCGGCGGCAGCAGCTTGCAGATCTTTTCGATGTCCGGGATGAAGCCCATGTCCAGCATGCGGTCGGCTTCGTCGATCACCAGGATCTCGACGCCCATGAGCATCACGCGGCCGCGTTGGAAATGGTCGAGCAGCCGTCCGGGAGTGGCGATCAGGACGTCGACGCCGCGGTCGAGCTTTTTGACCTGGTCGTCCATCGAGACGCCGCCGATCAGCAGCGCCACTGCGAGCTTGTTGTTGACGCCGTATTTCTCGAAGCTCTGCGCCACCTGGGCAGCAAGCTCGCGCGTCGGCGCGAGGATCAGAGAGCGGGGCATTCTGGCCCGTGCGCGCCCCGTCTCGAGGCGGGTAATCATCGGCAGCACGAACGAAGCCGTCTTGCCGGTGCCGGTCTGCGCGATGCCGAGCACGTCCTGGCCGGTTACGGCGATGGGGATGGCGGCGGCCTGAATTGGGGTAGGCGACGTGTAGCCGGCGGCCGCAATGGCCGCCTGCACCTTGGAGCTCAAGCCGAGCTCCGCGAAGGTCTTATTTTCCAAAAGTGAACGTCTCCGTCTGCGATCATACGATGCCCGCGCCAACGCCTCAGTGAGGCGGCAGCGGTTGACGGAGCGCAGGGGTGATTGGGATGCCTAAAGGGGCTAATCGAATATCGCGGGGGCTCGGAAAGGACCTAAATAAATAGCATCCCCTGCGCTCGAGCCGATTGTGTGCTGACACATGTTCTCTAAAAACGCAAGAAAAACCGCGACATGTGGCGTCCAGCCGCGGCTTTTCCTCAGTTTGTTTGCGTCACAAATCAGTCTTGCTCGTCGATGAGCCAGCGGCCCAGCAACCCGCCGACCACGCCGCCCAGGATTGGCGCCACCCAGAACAGCCAAAGCTGCGCCAGCGGCTCCCCGAGCGCGATCACGGCGGTGGCGAGACTGCGCGCCGGATTGATCGACGCGTTGTCGACCGGGATCGCCATGAACTGCGTCGCCGCCAGTGCAAGGCCGATGGCGATGGCGGCAAATCCGGCCGGAGCCTTCGCCGACGTCGCGCCCATGATGATGAAAATGAACAGTCCGGTCAGCACCACCTCGATCAGAAATGCCGAGAGCAGCGAGTAGCCGTCGGCGCCGCCATACATATTGGAAGCGAAGTTGCCGACCTCGAAGCCCCCGCTCTTGCCGGCCGCGATGAGGTAGAACACCACCGCCGCTGCGATACCGCCGAGACACTGCGCGAGAATATAGGCAGGCGCCTCGCTGGCTTCGAACCTCTTGCCCGCGACGAGGCCTAGCGTCACGGCAGGATTGAAGTGCCCACCAGAGATATGGCCGACGGCAAAGATCATGGCCATCACTGTAAAGCCGAGCGAAAGCGCGACGCCCGTAATTCCGGAAATCGGAAATGAGAATAAGGCCGCGCCCAGGATCGACGCCACCAACGCGAATGTTCCGATGAATTCTGCCGCGAGCGGTTTGGTCCGCATAGTTTCCCCCATTGTTGCTCTGTGGTTGCCTGCGGACGCAACGACTGCAACTGGGCGGGCCTTGTCGAGGCGAGACGGGGCCACCCAACGCGAAGTCACTCAACTTTTTGGATTTACTTAAAACGTCGCGAGCTTACCCAACAGTAAGAACGCCACATTGCGCCCATTGGCGTAACCTCGGTGCAACGTAGCCGCAGCAAAACGTTTGCATTGGCTGTCCGATCCGGCGTTTGCCAGAATAGGCTGATCGGTAGGTTGATCGGATTCGGCGAAGCACAGAACTGCAATTGGGAACCGTACACATGACAGCTCATGGAGCGACGTTCGGTGCTGCAGCGCACGAATCACTGCGCGCCAGACCGAGTCGGCAGGCAAGCGAAGCTGTCAAAGCGCTGAAGGCGCGTGACAATGTCACCAACTGGTGGCCCTTGGCGCGCATCTATCTTGTCATCGCCGCGTCGATTGCGGGTGCCGTGTGGGCAATGCAATCAGCGCTTGCCGGCAATCTCTCCTGGTGGTGGACCGTCCCCGTGATGATCGCCGCGATCTTCGCCATCGGCGCATCCCAGCATCAGTTCGGCGGCGTGATCCACGAGGGCACGCACTACATCCTGTTCGCCAACCGCAAGCTCAACGAACTGGCATCCGACTGGCTCGGCGCCTTCCCGATCTTCACGACGACGTACCACTATCGTCTGCACCATCTCGCGCATCATCAGTTCGTCAACGATCCCGTGCGTGATCCCGATATCAGCCAGCTGCACGACAGCGATCACTGGCTAGATTTCCCCATCACCCACGTCGAGATTCTGTGGTCGCTGCTGAAGCAGCTCTGGCTGCCGAACCTTTTCCGCTACACCATCATCCGCGCGAAGTACTCCTCGCTCGGTGGCGGTCAGCACAATCCCTATAACGATCCCGAGCGCCCCGGTTCCGCCTGGCCGCTGCGCGCCGGCATTCTGTTCGCGGTGGGCGCACCGGCGGTCGTCATCCCGCTGATCGTGATGGGGCATGCCACCGCGGTTGCCATCGCCCTGCCGTTGATGTGGGCCGCAGTCGTCGGCATCCTCTGGATGCTGCCCGAGGATGCGTATCCGCGCACGCGGCTCGCTTCCGTCATTCCGCTGCGCATGATCGGCATCTACCGCGTGACCTACATGGCGATACTCTACGGAGCGCTTTCCGCCGTGACGATCGCCACCAGCGTCGACGCATGGATGTACTTCGGCCTGCTGTGGGTGCTGCCGCTCTTCACCACCTTCCCGCTGTTCATGATCCTGCGCCAGTGGGTGCAGCACGGCAACGCCGACCGCGGGCGCTACACCAACACGCGCGTCTTTCTCGTCGGCCCGCTCATGCGCTACGCCGTGTTTCCCTTCGGCATGGACTATCACCTGCCACATCACCTCATGGCGTCAGTGCCGCACTACAACCTGCCGCGCCTGCACGAGCTGATGCTCGAGGACGCCGAGTATCGCGATAAGGGCGTCATCGTCGAAGGCTACTTCGGCACCGAGGAAAACGCGCACGGCCACCCCACCGCTATGGGCGTGCTCGGCGAGAAGTATGCGCCGAAGGCGGGCGAAGCGGTGTACGTCGACAACGCGGCGATCGAATACGCCGACATCGCCGACGCCGCCGGCATCGCCCGCGAGGTCGAGGCGTCTCTGCGCAAGAGCTAGGCGGCTCGCACGCCGCAGCAATCTGATGGTTGTACCCTGGGGAACTGCCGACGTGCCCCTGCGTCGGCAGATTGAGGCTGCAATTTGCATCCATCAATCAGGGGAATTTCAATGCAGAAGAATATTCTTGGCTTCGCCGCACTCGCGCTCGCAGCCCTGACGCTCACGTTCGCAGCACCGACCGCGCCGCAGGCAGCCACCGCCGACTCCATTCTCGCCAGCAAGAAGATCGAGCGCCGCGACACGGGACGCCGGCTGCGCGCCGCTGGCTGTCACCGTGTGAACACCTGCGTTGCCTGGGAGAAGGGCATTCCCGGGACGTTCGTCGGCAAGTGCAAGCAGACCGCCCTGCGCTGGAGCTGCCCGATGCAGGTTCACTGACGCATGGAATGCGAGGGACGGCTCGCGTTCGCGCAGCCGTCCTATCCCCCTCCGCATCATCGATCGCCTGCATTCATCCGCGCTTGACGCTGCATCCTTAAAATAGCTATATGGCTATATAGCTGATGAGGAATGCATGAGCCGCGCCGAAGCTGCCGAAAATCTCGACCGTGTGTTCGCCGCGCTCTCCGACCCGACGCGCCGCGCCATTCTCGCGCGCTTGGCGGAGGGCGAAGCCACGGTCAACGAGCTCGTCGAGCCCTTCGGCTTCAGCCAGCCGACCATCTCGAAACATCTGAAGGTTCTGGAAGGCGCCGGCCTAGTCGCCCGTGGACGCAGCGCCCAGTTCCGCCCCGTGCGGCTTAACGCAGCCCCGCTCGGGAAGGCGGCCGAATGGCTCGGCAACTATGAGCAGTTTTGGGCCGAGAGCCTCGATCGCCTCGAAGACTACGTGAAGGTGTTGCAGCAAAAGGAGAAGCGTCATGCGGGCAAGCGCCCAGGAGGATCCCGTGGCCGTTGAGCCGGAGAGCGCGCGCGCGATCACGATCAAGCGCGTCTATGATGCGCCGGCACGGCTGTTGTTCGAAGCCTATTCGAAGCCCGTGCACATCATGCGCTGGTTCGGGCCGGTGGGCTGGCCGGTGACGCTGTGCGAGATGGATTTTCGCGAGGGGGGCAAGTTCCGCTTCGCCATGACGGGACCGAGCGGCAAGCAGAACACGCCCTTCGGCGGCACCTACCGCGAGATCGTGAAGGATCGCAAGATCGTCTACGACAACGGCTTTGAAAGCAAAGACGCCGGGCGGATGGTGGTGACCGTCAGCTTCGACGAGCAGGATGGGCAGACGACGCTCACTGTCCACACCGTATTCCAGAGCATCGCGATGTACAGGTCGCACACGTCGCGGGGCTTCGAGCAGGGGACCAACTCCGGTCTCGACCAGCTTGCCGACCTCGCCGCCGAGCTACAACGCAACGGAGCCTGACCAAGGTAATGGACGCAAAAAGGGCCGCGAGCACAACGCTCGCAGCCCTGATTGTTTGGCCGAACCGCCAGCGAACTCAGCTCACCAGAACGGGAACTTACCGCCGCCGAAGAACTGCTTCTTCGGCCGGCGACGATCGTAACCGCCGTAACCGTACTGCGGGCCGTTGCCGTAGCCGCCGTATCCGTAGCCCCAGTAGTCGTCATAGAAGTCGGGCTTCGGCTTCGGGCGCAAGATGATGCCGCCTTGCGGCTCGCCGCTGATCAACACGATGAAGTCCGTCTGCTTGCCGGTCTCCTTGTGCGCCGCCTCGTCCGATACGATAAGCGACGAACCCGGGAGCACCAGCTGCGAGATGCGCTCGACTGTCTCGCGAGGAATTTCGATCCGGTCGAGAGCCGCCGACGCTGCGACGGGATCGCTCGGGATCGCCTCCACCTTGGCACTACGCGATTGCCGGTTCATGCCGCTGCTCTTTTCCGGCTCCCCGGGCTGGCGACCAGCGATCGAGACGACGTTCCATTGCATTTCGCGGCCGCCGGGCTTGTAGTCGACGGCCGTGAAGGTATGCGTGCCCATCGGCTGGTCCGGGTCGCGGATGACGACGTCACCTTCGTAGATCTGTTCGCGGTCCTGGCGGATGTAGATCTTGCCCGTCTTGCGGCTGATGAACACCGACACCGGCGACAGCTTGCGCTCTGCCTCGCGGGCAGCCGCGCTAGCGACGTTCTTTTCGTCCTCGGCCGCCTTGGCGACGTCGGCGGCGCGCTGCGCCTCATCGAGCGCCGGCTTCGTCAGCGCCTGCACCTGCTCCAGCTTCGCCTTTGTCTCGGCGACCTTGGCCTCGTCCTTCGCCTTCTGGTCCTCGGCCCGCTTGATGGACTTTTCCGTCGTCGCCTCAGAAAGCGTGCGCTCGGCGTCGGCAAGCCACGAGATGGCGCGCTTGTTGGCGCTCTCGGCGTTCTTCAGGTCGCGCGCAGCCTTGGCGCTCTCGCGCTGCTTCTGCTTCGCCAGCGCTTTGGTGGTGTCGGCCTTCCTGCCGAGCTCCTCGGCCTCGGCCGACTTCGCCGCCATGATCGCCTGCAGCGTCGCGGTGCGCGTCCCAAGGTCTGCCGGATCGTTCTGGCCGCCGCCGTCATAGCGCGTGTCTTTGCCGTCTGCAGTCGGCTGCGGAACGGAGATCGCGGCCGGTGTCAGCACCGCCACATCGTTGCGGAACGGGCTCGGCTTGAACAACAGCGGGTGCGAAATCTCAGTCGGCGCCACGTTGTTGCGCGAAATGATGACGCGCAGGCCGAGCTTCGTCAGCTCGAACAGCTGGGCGGCGAAATCCTCGCGCAACCGGACGCAGCCATGTGACGCCGGGTAGCCCGGCAACGCGCCGGCATGGAGGGCGATGCCCGTCCACGTGATGCGTTGCATGAACGGCATCGCCGCGTCGTCGTAGCGGTTGGAATAGTGCTCGCGGTTCTTCTGCAGCACCGAGTAGATGCCGGGCGGCGTATCGTTCGGGGTCGCACCCGTCGAGATCGGCCCATGCATGATGGCGCCGTCCTTATCGTAGATCGTGACCCGTTGGTCGCCGAGCGAGACGATGGCGAGCACCGGCTTGCCCGCGGGCTTGCGGCCGACGGACGGAGCCTGCTCGGCCTCATCCCTGTCGTAGCGGTTTCGCGCCGCTGCCGAAGCCGCTTCGCTGAGGCCGACGACGGCAACAGCCGCGAATGCAGCCATGGAGATGATGGAGCGGCGGCGGGACAGCGCCGGGAGGAACAGCATGTCGATAACCCTTAGGAATGCCTAACCACTGATCTAACTAGAGATTTCCTAAACTCCGATTAGCGCAATTCGATCCAGCGCAACTAATCAGCGGCAATAAGGGCCGCGGAAGCCCAGGGGCTGCCTATACAATTTATATCGACGGTCAAGTTGTTCAATTGACGACTAGGCCTAGAGGTATCCGCCGATGCGGCTTTTTGCGGGAGCCAGTGCGGCGAATTCTAGGGCGTTGCAGCCCTAGGCCATGCCCGGAGGCATGCCGGCAGCGCTGAACGACCGCCGAGGTGACTTTTTGCCATTCCCCGCCGATCAGCCGTCCCGAACGAGCGCCGGGGCGATGTGCTCGAACCCGGCTAACCCGGCGTCTCGGTTGGAGCAGGTGCTGCCGGCGATGGGTTCGCGTCGAGGTAGCGCACCAGCTGCCAGTCCCAGTAGCTCCACGCGCGCCAGTCCCGCATCTCACTCCGCAGCGCAGCCGCTGCCTCTTCGCGCCAGGATGGTAAGGGCAACTGCGAGGAGAACCGGTTCCACGCGTCGCCATCGCTTACGTTGCGGGCGCCAAATGCGTCGGCAGCGGGAATAGCATGGAGGCCGAGCGACTGCAGGTAATGCCTGTCGAGCGCCGGACCGCCGCCGCCCATCTCGGCGCTGTGAGCGACGTTATAATCGGCGATGATGCGCGCGAAGTTCGGGAACGCGCACGCATAGAGCACCAGCGTCAGCGATCCGAGGTTGGCGCCGATCAACCACCGGCTCGACCGCCCGAGCGCGATGCGCGCAAGGATCAGTATGAGCCCGACCGCCACGAGCACCATCCACACGAAGGCCGCGACGCGCCAATAGGTCAGCGAGTACGCAGCGACGTAGAGATCGAGCCGCAGAATCGATGAGATCACCAGCCAGACGTTCTGCGCGATCCAGACGTAGACGAGCGCACGGATCAGCGGCGTACGCTCGCTTTCGCTCCCTGGCCGCAGCGCGACGACAACGAATGCGGCCGCAAGCAGCGCCGTGGCGATCAGCGGATAGGCGCCGCGATGCGCATATTCGGCATATGACATCCCCTGCGGCAGCGCGAGACCACCCCACAGATAGAGACCATCCAGCACCGCCTGCACGGCAAAGATTGCGTTGAACACGATCAGCGAGCGCAGGATCGCCGCAGTGCCGATGACCTGCATTTGAGCAAGCGAACCGCTCGGCTCCGCTACCGCAGCCGGCTTGGCAGCGCGCGCCGCGCGACGCCGGTATTCCCGCACGAAGATGACCGGCCATATCACCAAGAGCACGATCAGCCAGAAGGCGATGCGCGGCGCGTCGAGACGGTCGGCGAGGGCGCGCGCCCAGGCGCGCAGGTCGATCGCCGACACCCACGACGCGAGCAGCGGGTTGGCACCGACGAACAGCCACGCGAACACCAGCCCGAACGCTATGGGCATGAACCAGACGACAAGCGAGCGGGCGAGTGAGCCCACCAGCGATTGCGGCCGTCGGCCGGCGACGCTCACCAGCGCCTTGCCCACATCGATGGGTGCGCGGACGAGGAAACTCGCGAGCAGCTTTCGCGCCGCGGCGAGCGTGTCGGACACCAGCGGCCCCGGGTTGGCGAAAAGGATCACCGCGAACAGGGCGATCGCTGCAACGGCAAAGACAAATGACAGCGCACTCGGATTGACCACAAACGGCAGCAGGCCCGCTACGAGGAGGCCGGCACCAAGCAGGATCGATCCTCTCCCCGTGCGAATTGTATTGGTGGCCAGAGCGCCGGCGGCCAGCGCCGCGATAAAGAGCGCGAACGCTATGCCGGGCGAGCGCGCATAAAGCAGCCAATCGGCCAGTGCGACGAGACCACCGACGACCACGAGCCCCTGCACAGTAAGTCTGATCGGCGGCGCCGCGAGCGCGCCTTCGGAGACCGCAGCGGGCCGGTCGGCGGGAGATGTCGCCTCCGTTGCTGCCGAGCTCATCGTGTCGGCGCTCCAGCATCGGCCACCAGAGTAAGATGCGGATGGCGACGAGGCAGAGCGCGCGAGGTGAGCCACCAGCCGTCTCGCACCACGCGCCGCGGTAGCTCGGCGAGTGGCGATGGAGCATTCCCCACGTCAGCTCCGGCAGCAAGAAAATCGTCCGGTCGCAATCGTACGACTTTCCCATCCCGTGAACTTTGCATCGTAAAGTCTCCACGCAAAAAAATAGCTACGTCGGTATCAATCGCTTGAGGTCCGGTTTGACGGCGCTCTGCGAGGCGTTGGCGGCATCGCTGACGACCTGCTCGAGCACAGCCAGATATTGCATGAAGCGCTTGCGGCCTTCCGCTGTGATCCGCGCCGCCGTCTTCGGCTTGTTGCTCTCGAAGCTTTTCTCGATTGCGATTAAGCCCGCCTCATCGAGCACTTCCAGGTGCCGGCTGAGGTTGCCGTCGGTCAACCCGCAAAGCTGCTTCAGGTCGTTGAAGCGCAAGCCTTTCGGATTCGCGATCAGCGACGTCAGAATGCTGAGCCGCGCCTTCTCGTGAATGGTGCGGTCTAGACCCTCGTAGGCGAAGCGCGCTTCGCTCGGACGCTTAGTCGCCATCGCCGCCTCCGAACCTGTAGACGAGGAGAGCGGCCAAGAGCTGCCCCGCGCCGAACGGAACGCCCATCGTCCACGGCGCGAGTGCATTCCCGTCCGCGGTGAGCGCAAGGCATGTGAGGCCGCTGACAAGATACCAGACGGCGACAAGGATCAGCGGGCCGGGCAGCGAGCGGCACGATGCAAACACGCCCAGGCTCAGCAGGATCTGCCACAGGCCCGGTAGCATCCACGCGGCCTGCGGAGCGTACCGAGCGATCACGCAGGTCAGCAGCGCACCCGCGACCGCCGCCGGCAGCAGCTGCTCGAGCGCCGCGTAGATCATTTCGTCCGCAAGTCCCGAATGGGCCCGGCGCGAGCGCGCGATGACATCGAAGCCGATGATGGCCGCGGCGAGAGCCGCCGTGCCAATCCAAAGCGCCAGGAACGCCGTCAGCTCTGTGCCGGGATCGGGAATCCAGTAAGCTTGTGCGGCAGCAGCCGCGATCGCCAGCAGTGCCGTCGCAGCGAACGCCGTCGCGCTGTAGCCACGGAACTGCGTGCTGCGCGCGATCTGCGCGCGCATCGACTTGATATCGTTGAGGGCGTCTTCCAGATCCTGCATAGGATCCCCCAAGCTTTACAGTGCAAAGTACCCTACAGTGCAATGTAGCGCAAGTAAGGCAGCCGCCGACGAGACGACCGCGCTTGGTTAGGAGAAGCGGATGACCGCCGGAAACACGACCCTCAAGATCGGTGCTCTACTGTTCGAGGGCCTCGACCAGACCGACCTGACCGGCCCCTACGAGGTGTTCGCGCGGCTTCCCGACGCCACCTGTCAGGTCTTCGCCAAGTCGACCGCTCCGGTGCGCGATGTGCGCGGGCTTCGCCTGCTTGCGGATGCGACGCTCGCAGAGGCGCCCCAACTCGACGTGCTCCACATTCCCGGCGGCTTCGGGCAGGAAGCGCTGATGGACGACACCGAGACGCTGGATTGGATCACGCGCCAGGCTGCTGGCACGCACTACGTCTTCTCGGTGTGCACCGGCGCACTGATCTGCGGGGCAGCCGGCCTGTTGAAGGGCAAGCGCGCGACCACGCACTGGTCATCGCACCATCTGTTGCCCTACTTCGGCGCGACCGCAGTGAATGAGCGCGTCGTCATTGATGGCAATCTCATCACCACGGCCGGCGTGACGGCGGGGATCGACGGCGCGCTGCGGCTCGCGGCGCTGCTGCGCGGCGACGACGCCGCCCGGCTGATCCAGCTCTATATGGAATATGCGCCAGAACCGCCGTTCGACAGCGGCACGCCAGAGCACGCGCCCGCCGACATGCTCGCCGACGCCCGACGCACCGTCGCGGATATCACCGCGCGGCGCGAGGCAACCGCTCGCCGCGTCGCCGCTCGCCTCGGAGTCGTTGTCGCCTCGTCCTGAACATCCTTCGGCGCTGGTGCCACCACCGTAGCGCTCGGTGCGCGACCCGCGGTAGGATGTAGGCTGAATTTCACGGGGGAGAGCGGGGATGGGCGACGACGTGCTCAAGAGCGCAGCGCCTGCTGCGTTGGCGACCAACGTGCACCCGGCGCCATCGATCGGGCCGGTTGTCGCCGCCGGCGACGTTCCCGCCGCGAGGATGCCCGTCAGTGAGGGCCGCTACCATGGTGAGCAAGGCATGTATCTTGCTGCCAGCGGCACGCTCACCCAGGTCAACGCCATTCTCGCGGCGTTGCTGACGTCCGCGCTGCCGTTTGCCAACTCGCTAGAGACCAAGCTCGTGGTCGGCCTGGCGCTGGCCGGACATGCGATAGCCGGCTCGCTGCTGTGCTAGGTGGCCCGCCCTGTCGCCAACGCCGACGGCACGCCGCGCGTCGCGGCCGAGCGCATGCTCCAACGCGCCTTCATCAATTATCAGCGCGGCTGGCGCGCGACGATGCTGGCACTCAGCATTTCGGTTCTGGCTCTTGCCCTGCTCGCTTGGCAGCAGCTTGGGGCCGATCTTCTGGCGCTGCTGCTAGTCACCGGCGATGGCAGGCGGCGACAATCGTATTCGATCCTGGCCATCAAGGTCGCCAGGCAGCGCCTCCCAGATTGAGCTCCGGTAGAAGGCCGGCGTGCCCCACAACCTTATGCTCGGCCCAGACAACCCCGCCGACCCGGGCGGTCACACCCAACTCGCGCCGGTCCAGCTTTTCTAAAGCGAAGTTCAGGTTCTGCGCAACGCGCGCGAGATGCCCATGCGGCAGTGCGGGGCTCGCCAGAAGGTGCTCGCAGGCCTTGGCACACTCCTTGTATTTACCGACCCAGTAGCAGGCGACCGCGTACTCGTCCAGTGCTCGCCAATCGTAGGTCGCACGATCGATGAAGAGGATGTCGTCCTTCGGACGTGGCAGACAAATGGCGCGCTCGGCGAACAGGTGCGCCAGCGCAAACTGTTTGCGCTCCCGATAGAACCGCGCGAGCTCCACCAGCGGCTCGGCGCGCTGCGGGCGGTTGTCGTAGGCTTCCAGGTAGCGATGCGTGATGGTTTCGACGTCCAGTTCGAGCTTCTCGCTGAGCCTTCCGATCTGAAATAGAGAGTACCAGACCTCTTCGGCCCAGCCGTCCATAGCTACGCGTTGGTGATAGGTCCTGATTGCTTCGCGCAGCCGGCCCATGTCTCGGTACGTCTGC
>CALRVN010000053.1:0-13721 GCA_943371625.1 Hyphomicrobium sp. CS1GBMeth3 | reverse complement strand
GCGCAGGAAGTCGGCGTGCTTCTCCAGCACGACGACGTCGATGCCGGCGCGCGCCAGCACGAGGCCGAGGACCATGCCGGCTGGGCCGCCGCCGGCGATGCAGCAGGTGGTTTCCAGCGCACCCGACGCCTGAGGGACGGCGCTCATTGGTTCAACCTGCACTCATGCATGATGGCTGTGACGCGCCGCTGCGCGTCCTCGTCGACCGATTTGATCCTGTCCGCCGGCACGCCGCTCACCATCAGCCCCTTCGAGAGTGCGACGACCTTACTGGGACTTCCGTCCAGTCCGGCCGTGAGGATCAGCCGCTCGTAGCGCGACAACTCGGTTCCGGCGCGATCTGTGAGGCAAGTGCAGGTGTCGGGCGCCTTCGTGACGTTGCGCTGCTCGCACGCCGCCAGCAGTGCCTGACGCTCCGGTTCGGGATAGCTGCCGCCGGTCTCGATGTCCGCCGCCGCTACGGGCACGCTGTCGATGGTGCCTGCCCAATAGATGAGCACGCCCACTGCGATGGCGCCTGCCGCGAACAGCACGGTGAAGATCACCAGAACCCACTTCAAGAGCGTCATTGGCATTCCCCGCAATATGGTCGGGAAAGACTACCCGCGAACGTCGGCGAGAGCTACGGCGACGAAGCAGCGTCCGCCGAGCGTTTGAACCACAACAATGCAAAGCCGATGACGGGCAGCAATATGTCGGAATAGAGCATGATGCCCGCATTGCCCGGCGCCATGTTTCCGGTCGCGAGGATGTCGCGGATATGGCCGACGGCGGCGCCCCATTGGAACATCGCTGGGCCCAGGTTGGCTCCGAGGCGCAGCATGCAGTTGCCCTTGAAGGCGAGAAGGCCGACCGCGGCAAAGCCGAGGCTTGCATAGCTCACCTCGGCCTGGAACGGGCTGTCGGGCCAGCCGATGTAGCTCGCAGCAAGCTCTCCGAAGAACACGTGGAAGACGAAGTGGTAGAAGTAGGCGATGGCGATCGTGAACAGGATGAAGTAGGCGAGCAGCTCCTCGGCGAGGTTGGCACGTGTGAATCCGTCGGGCTTCAGGGCTACGGCAATGAGTGCTGCGATAACGCCGAGGACGAGGAACGTGAGCGTGAAGTTGCTCATCGCCAGGCGTATCAACTCGGCCATCTCTACCTCCCTGCAGGGCCCGGTCAAAACATAGCAAAAGAAGCCTAAACCGGCGCGGCTAGAACGCGTCGTCGGGAATTTTCAATTCCAATCTTTGCAACGTTATAGCCTTGCTGTGGCAATGCTCCGTACTCATCTTCCATCAAGCGCCGCCGAAAGAAGCAGGCGCCGGCAGGAAACAACCTGCAACCCTAATGGAGGAAGCAATGAAGCTCATTACAGCTGCTGCGACAGCGGCATTTGCACTGGCTCTGACCGGGACGGCATCGGCCGTGACCGTAAAGAACACCTCGAGCGGCGAGTTCACGATCGGTGTCGACCTCGGAAGCGAGGAGAAGATCGAGACGATCGCCGCCGGCAAGGAAGTCAAACTCGATTGCAAGGACGGATGCGGCGTCACGGGGCCGTGGGGCTTCTCGTGGATGGCCAAGGGCGACGACGTGATCAGCTCCAACGGCCAGTCGCTGGTCTCGGTGCAGGAGCCGGCGGCGAAGAAGAAGTAAGCACTCCCTAGTAGTCACGCTCATGGGCGGCACGTGCGCCCGAAGGCCGTGGAACCCGTTTCCCACGGCCTTTTTTTTGCGTTCTGCCAGGATCGCTGGGTCAGGTCTTCGGTGTGTGTGCCGATGCGATGTCCTGAAGGCTGCCGGTGATAGGTGCCTCAGGCAGCGTCGCCTCCGGCACACTGCCGGTGACGGTCCCGCGAACCTGCGACGGCTCGATGACGATGCCCGACAGCGGCACGTGAGGCTCCTCGATGCTGCCGGTGACGGGAGCAGACGGATCGGGCGAACCGGAGCTTACCGGGATATCCGACTGATCAGTAGGCAGCTGCTCGTGTGCAACGGGCGCCACCGGCTTGACCGGCTCCGTCTTTGCGACAGCGCGCTTTTCGCCGCGCAGGAAGTCGGGAAGCGCCGCCTCGAGGATCTCCGAAACGCCAAGCCCGCACTTGTCGGTGTAGCAGCTCGTCAGACGAACCTTCTCGTCGAGAGCGAAGTCCTTCGGCTGGGAAAGCTCGATGCGAACGAGCTGGCCCCGGCCGCGGACGCGGTTAGGAAGCTGGAACTCCGGCGGCAGCGCGTCGGTCACTGGAAGCACGCGCTCGATATAGCCGGTGGCGGTACGGCCGCGACCTTTGATGGCGACCTTCTGGCCCTCATCGACGTCGAAGAGGTAGTTCTCCGGGATGTAGGCGAGGACGTAGCTCTGGCCGGCATAGATGTTGGCGACAGGCGTAGTGCCGGCGCTCAGGACTTCGCCGACCATGCCGACGTGGCTGCCGACGTAGCCGCTTGCCGGAGCCGTCAACACGCCGCTGCCGTAGGTGCGCTGCAGATCACCGTAAGCGCTGGAAACTTGCTGGAGCGCGCCCTGATTGGCGGTGATCTCGGTTTCCAGCGACGTCTTCTCGGCCTCGAGAGTGAGAAGCTTATCGAGGGCCTGAACCTGAGATGCCGACATCTGCTGCATGGTGCGCGCCAGCGCAAGGCCGTTGGCGTTCGCCTTCTGCAGGCTGTCCATGTACTTGTTCGCACTGTCGGCAGCGAGCGTCGCCATCGGGAGAAGCGCCTTCACGACTTCGCGGCGACCTTCGAGCTGGGCGATGCGTCCGGTGACGCGCGCCTGCTCGGCCGCAAGATCGGCGAGCGAGCGCGACATCGATGCTGAGTCGACGACAGCGATCTTCTGTCCTGCCTCGACCCAGTCACCCGGGCGCACGTCGATCTGGCGAATGCGCGCATCCGGCCAGGGCGAGGCAACGGCCACGGTCTGGCGCGTCACGAGCCCGTCGGCGTCGAGCATCATGCTGCCGCCGCCGAGCGCGTAAACGGCAAACCCACCGGCGCTGCCGATGAAGAGCGTCGTCAGAACCAGCTTACGCAGCCGCTTCCACTTGACTTGGCTTGCCTGTAATTGATCGGTCATGACTGTACTCGTTCCTTAGGCGGCGTATGCGTGGCTGGGTGCATGCTCGCGCTTCATGATGCGGGCAGCAATCCGTTCGGCAGCATCGCCGCGTCCAAATGGATTTGGGGCATTGATCAATTTGCGCTCGGTGCCGCTGGTGAGCTCGCGGACGCCGTTGAGAATTGCGTTGTAGTCGGAGCCGACGAGCTTTCCGAAGCCGGCCTTGACGACCTCGGGACGCTCCGTGCTCTCGCGGGTGATGAGGATCTGCAGGCCGAACGTCGGAGCCTCTTCCTGCACGCCGCCGGAGTCGGTCACGACGGTCCACGCGCGATCGAGGAGATAGACGAAGTCTGGGTACTGGAGCGGCGACAGTAGGTGCACGTTGGGTGCGTCGCCGAGGTACTTCATGACGTCGTCGCGGACCTGCGGGTTGAGGTGAACCGGCAGCGCGATGACCTTGTCGCCATCGCTGGCCAGCTGGCGCAGAGCGCGCAGAACGTCGCGCATCGGCTTACCGATGTTCTCGCGGCGGTGCATCGTCGCCAACACGAGCTTCTTGTCGGCGGGAAGCGCGGACACGCCGGCATCGATCGGCTGATAGTCGTTGCCGATCTTGGCGCGTGCATAGAGCAGAGCATCGATGACGGTGTTGCCGACCATGTCGATGTCGCGCGCGGCGACGCCCTCATCCAGCAGGTTGGCTCGCGCTTCCAGCGTCGGCGGGAAGTGGAGAGCTGCTGCCTGGCCGATGAGCCGGCGGTTGAACTCCTCGGGGAACGGCGAATAGAGGTCGCCGGTGCGCAGGCCGGCCTCGACGTGGGCAACCGGCACGCGGCCCATGAAGCCCGCCGTGGCTGCCGCAGCTGCCGTCGCGGTGTCGCCCTGGACGATGATCCAATCATACGTCTTGGCGCGCAGGATCTTTTCGACCTGCTCGGTCATGCGACCGAACTTGCCGGCAAGGCCCTGCTCGTCGACGATCTTCTCGCCGTTGTGGGTGACGGTGATGCCGAAGAAATCAAGCAGCCCCGCCGCCAGCTCGATGTGCTGACCCGACCAGAATACATCGAGCTCAGCGCCGGCGTCCTGCAAAGCTTTGCAGACGGGGGCGAGCTTGATGATCTCTGGGCGAGTGCCGAAGGCAACGAGTACGCGCATACTGGTATTCACTTTCTTGATCAGCGATTGGCCGAGATGAAGTCGTCGGGGATGTCGTGGACGGTCTTCGACCAGACGATGGGTTTGGTGGCGAGCTCGGACTCGCCGAGGAATGTCTTCCAGGCGCGCCAGACCGCAGCCATGTTGATGTAGAGCGCGGCCGGCCAGCGCACGGCGATGCCGATCCAGTCGTACTCGCCGTAGACCTCGTGGCCGGAGATGACGCGCACGAGGTAGCGGGTGACCAGCGCGAACAGATTGATCCACATGGACGCGATGACGATGTCGCCCATCGGCTCGGGGAAGTCGGCGAGTTCGACGTAGCCGAACAGCATCAAGGCGAGCAGCGCGGCCGAGACGGGCGGCAGGAAGCTGGTGATCATGCCCTTGCGGTCGCGCAGGAAGAAGTAGAAGTCGCACGGATCGCCGGTCCAGCCGAGTTTGCAGTAGGCCTCGAAGTTGATGCCGTAGACCCAGCGCGTCTTCTGCTTGATCGAGGCGTCGAGCGTCTTGGGGAAGTACTCGCGCGTGGCGACGAAGTCGAAGCCCTCCTCGACGTCGCGCGAGATGGCGGCGAACGCCGACTTGAAGCCCGAGCGCTTGGCCTCGATGCCGAGGATGTAGTCCTCGGTGACGGTGCCTGACATCAGCACCTGTCCGCGCGTTGCGAGGAAGTGCTTGATCAGGCGCTTGGTCATGCAGGTGCCGACGCCGGCCGACGGGATGGCCGCGCCGACGGCATCGCGGACGATCATCTCGCGCGTATGGCGCTCGGCGAACTCGTCCATGTATGTGGAGGCGACGATGGCGCCCTTGCCGCGGTTGAGCGAGAACACCGGGGCCTGGATGAAGTCGTTCTCGCGGGCGTAGGCCGCGTAAACGGGGAACGAGCGGGGATCGATGACGTCCTCGCTGTCGTGCAGGACGACGAGTTCGGGCGCGTCGTCGGCGCCGAACACCTGCGCGAACATCTCGTTCAACATCTGGCCCTTGGAGGTCGGACCAGGCAGACGATTGACGATGACCTTCACGCGGCCGGGGAACTTGGGCTCGAGTTCTTTGGCGACGCGCAGCGTGCCGGTGTCATTGGGATAGACGCCGAGGCAGAGCGATACGTTGGGGTTCTTGATGCGGGCGAGGTTGCCCTCGACCATCTTCCCGAGGACTTCCTCCTCGTGCCAGTTGGCGACGAAGACGGCGGTCGGCGGCACGATGGTCTCGCCCTCGTCCAGCTGGGGGACGCGGCGGCGCACGATGCCCAGCGCGAGCAGGTCGATGAACGCGTCGTCGATCGACGACACGCTGATCAGCACGCTCACTGCAAAAAGCAGGATGATGAGGAACTCGAGCACTGCTTGCGCCTTCCGCGGTTGCTCTCGAAAGGAGCAACTTCGGTAAAATTCGAACCGTCTGTTGCTCGGCTTTAGTTCGAATTTTCAGTAAAACTCGTTAAACGGTTCCACTACGGTCGAGCAAAAGTTCCACAGCATGAACGAAGCGTTGCGCAGCGTGTCAGCGCGCGTCGAATTCGCCATTCAACGCACACTGACTGTCTGATTTTATTGGTGCGGCTCGCGAGGCTCTCGCGGAGCGTGTGCCGTCGAGATATCAGGCGCGCTTGGTCTTTTTCTTCGACTGAACGGCGCGCGCGGGAGCCGCCGTTAAGACATTCAGCGCTGCGGCGGCGCGGACGAGCGCCTGCAAAGCTTTGGCGTCGATCTTCTCGCCTTCGCGGATATCGATGGCGCGACGCACGTTGCCGTCGAGGCTGGAATTGAACAGACCGGACGGGTCATCGAGCGCGGCGCCCTTGGCGAAGGTCAGCTTGACGACGCTCTTATAGGTCTCGCCGGTGCAGATGATGCCGTCGTGCTCCCACACCGGCACACCGCGCATGCCGTTGGAGGGCTTTTTCCATTTCACCTGCTCGACCACCTCGGGATCGGCCTTCCTGATGATGGCGCGGACCTTCGCCAGCGTCTCGCCGCGCCAATCGGCAAGCTCGGCGATCCTGGCGTCGATGAGCTCGGAGGGTGAGGCTTCACTCTCCTGCGGTTTGGCGGTGTTCTTAGTTTTGGCCACGGGCATTCCTGGTTCTGTTCACATCCGCTCGCCGGGGAGCTTGCTTGCCTGCTTCACCCAGGCGGTGAATTGCTTTTCGTCCAGCTCGTCGTCCTCGTGGATATGAAGGTAGCGCGTGTGCGGGGTCTTGGATTCCTCGGGCGGCACAGGGCGTAGCGCGGCGCCGCGGAAGAACGCGACCTTCACGTATTTCGCGAAGCAATGGAAGCTGAGGAACCAACCCTCGCCTTCGAGGCCATACAGGGGCGTGTTCCATTTGACGGCTTTGCTGACCTTTGGGACCGTACGCGTGATGAGCGCGTCGAGGCGGCGCACAACGTCGCGCTTCCAGCCCGGCACGGCGGCGATGTAGGCCTGCACGGGCGCATCGCCGTATCCCTTGGCGATCTGGGGGTTGCCGCCCGAGAGCAGTTTGGGCTCCGCTGCCGGTTTAACGGCGGGCTTCTTGGCGGCCTTCTTCCCAACCTTCTTGGATTTCGCGGGCATGTTGCCGGCCATTGCGCTGGCTGCCTCCTTAGGGGGCGACTAATTTCGGGGACTCACTCGCCTTGCTGCTTACAAATATACACCTATATCGGCTCTGGCCGATGCGTCGCCCCAACTGCCGAGACCCGGAGCCTGCAAGATGGTGTCAAACAAAGCGCCGCACGCCGAGCCGCCGGCGGAACCAAGCTATTCGAGCGACGTCGCGTTCACCCCGTCGGTCAAGGCGATTCAGAGCCGCAAGGGCTCGCGCCGTGGCTATGCGAGCATGGAGCAGCGGGGCTCGTGGGAGACGCACATCACGCCCGACCTTGCCGACTTCATTGCCCGGCAACGCAGCGTGTTCCTGGGGACCGCGAGCAAGGACGGACAGCCCTATATTCAACACCGCGGCGGGCCTCCAGGCTTCCTCAAGGTCATCGATGATCAGACGCTCGGCTTCACCGACTTCAGCGGCAACCGCCAGTACATCACGCAGGGCAACCTCGTCGACAACCCGAAGGCGGTGCTGTTCCTGATCGACTACGGCGCCAAGCAGCGGGTGAAGATCTGGGGCGAGGCGCGGATCGTTGAAGGCAACACCGAGCTGATGAAGAAGCTGATGCCGGAAGACTACACCGCGCGAGCCGAGCAGGTGCTGCTGTTCACGATCACCGCGTGGGACGCCAACTGCCCGCAGCACATTCCGCTGCGTTTCGAGGCGGACGACGTCGCGGCGGCGCTCGCCGAACGCGACAAGAAAATTGAAGCGCTCGAGGCGGAGGTCGCGCTGCTGCGCCGCCAAGGTAGCTGACGTCGTAATACCTTGCGTGCTGCGCCGACATGAAACCGATGCATCCAGGAGTCTTTCCAATGCGCCCCACCATCACAGCCTTCGAGCAGTCTCCCGATCGCGGCCAGGGGCTCGCTCGCGACACGCGCGTTCGCTGGGCGCTCGAAGAGGTGGGACAGCCCTACGACGTTCGGCTCGTCTCGTTCAAGGCGATGAAAGAGCCGGCGCATTTGGCGCTCAACCCTTTCGGGCAGATCCCCACCTACGAGGCAGGCGATCTCACCCTGTTCGAGACGGGGTCGATCGTGCTGCATATCGCGCAGCGCCATGCCGGGCTGCTGCCGGACGACAAGAATGCGCGGGCGCGGGCGATCACGTGGATGTTCGCCGCCGTCAATACCGTGGAGCCGCCGATCCTCGAATACGCGAACGCGCGGATACTGGAGAGCGACGAGCCGTGGGGCAAGGAGCGGCTGCCGGTGGTCGCGGATCGCATCCGTGTGCGGCTTCAGCAGCTTTCAGCGCGCCTTGGTGATGCCGATTGGCTCGACGGCGGCTTCAGCGCGGGTGACCTGATTATGGTGCATGTGCTGCAGAGAGTGAAACCCTCGGGCATCCTCGGCGAGTATGCGAACCTCGCCGCCTACGTCGCGCGCGCCGAAGCTCGGCCGGCGTACAAGCGCGCATTCGAGGCGCAATTCGCCGTCTTCACTGCCGGTGCGTCAGCCGGTGGCTAAGGTCCCCTCCCCCTGCATCGACGTCTGCAAGTTCAAGCACGGCCATTGCATCGGCTGCGGCATGACGAAGAAGCAGAAGAAGAAATTCAAGCGCATGAAGGGGAAGAAGTCGAAGCGCGGCTTCATCGAGCACCTGCGCGTGCAGCAGCTCGAGGTTGGGCTCAAAGCCAACTGGGAGCGCGCCTACCGGCGCCGCTGCGCGAAGAAGGGCGTCGACTGTCCGCTCGACCGGCGTCCGGTGATCGATGATCGCGCGGTTGCCGCCTAGGCGTAACCGGCGCCGCTTAACCACCTGCAATCCAAAGCCGTCTCCTCAGGTGGAAGATCGTTGCTGTTTGACGCAGCTTGACCATAAGCTCTCAAGCTTTGAGTACTGAACATTTTTTCGAGGGAAGTCCATCATGCGAGTTCCACTTCGGTTGCTCGTTGTCGTTCCGGCCCTGCTTGCGGTTCTCGCGGGCGCGGCGATTTCCGGCGAAGGCAAGGATACGGTGAAGGTGCCTGATGGCCTCGCGTTCTCGGAATTCAAAGGATACGAACGCTGGGAGATCATCGGCCTCAGCCACGGCGGCGAACGCATCGCCGTCATCGTCGGCAACCCGGAGATGATCGACGCGTACAAAGCCGGCATCCCTGAAAACGGCAAACCGTTTCCCGACGGCGCGAAGATGGCGAAGATCCATTGGGATGCGAAAACGAACGAGGACGCGCCGGGGCAGCCGATCGTGAGCGGCGATCTGCACGACGTCGACTTCATGGTGAAGGACAGCAAGCGGTTCGCCGACAGCGGCGGCTGGGGCTACGGCGCCTTCATGTACGAGAAGGCGTCGAACGACTGGCGCCCGTTCACGACGGAAGACAGCCCGCCGCAAGAGCACGATGCCAAGTGCGGCTATGCCTGCCACACCGTGGTGCAGAACAGGGACTACGTCTTCACCAACTACGCGCGCCGCTGATCGCGCGACAGAATCGTGCCGATGAGCCGCGTCGATTCGCGAGCGCCTGCTCGCGGCGAGTCGCTGCGCTCACTGGTGCGGTCCCCCAGCAGAGTCAAAAGAGCAACGTTCATTCGACACGCGAGGAGTGTGGCCGCAAGGCCGTGGACTTGTGCCGAAGCTGCAATAACGATGCACCCAACAGGCTTTGATTCGAAAAGCCATAAGAAGGGGGCGGGGTCATGCAATTCAAACTAACGCTGGCGTTCATCGCGAGTCTCATGGCGGTGCCGGCTGTCGCCGGCGACTGGCATGCGGCCGAACTCGAGAAGCCCGCGCTCGCGCGCGGCGTCTATGTTGGAGCTTTCGGCGGCGGTGGCTGGGGCAGCTCCATTGACTTCGCCCAGCAGGGCACCGCCTATTTCATAGAAGCGCAGGGAGGCCCTCTGGCGGTCAACGCGCGGGGTAGCACTGACAGTGGCGGCGTTGGATTCGTCGGCGGCCAGGTCGGTTATGAGTTCGCGCACAATGCGCTGATGTTACCGGCCTTCGAACTCGAAGGGTTCTATCTCTCGACCGGCAAACGGAGCGGGACCGCGAACAGCCCCACGGACCGCCTCGACGAGCACACGTTCAACGACAGCTTCAAGATCAACAACGCCGTGTTCCTCGCCAACATGGTCGTCAACTTTCCGACGGCGTGGCACGGTGTGATCCCCTACGTCGGCGGCGGTATCGGCGCGGCGCGCGTTGCCGCCAACAGCGCTGACTCGCTGCAGATTGCGCCGCCGGAAGAGGGCGTCAATCACTTCAATTCCAACACCGACTCCGAGGCGTGGACATTCGCGGCGCAATTCAAAGCCGGCGCCCGCCTGCCGCTTGGCAGCAACGCCTACCTCTTCGGCGAGTATCGCTATCTGTACATCGGCTCGACCACTCAGACTTATGGGTCGACCGTTTATCCGGGCCATGCTGCCACCAGTCCATGGACGGTCAGCCTCGATGCGGCGTCCTATTCGCTGGCAACGGGCGGCATCGGCATCAATTTCTAGCTCGACGCATCTCTTGGCGCGGCTATCGAAGGCCGGACAGAGCCGCTACTCTGTCCGGCCACTTTCCTAGGGCGTATAAATTGTCTCCACTGTCCATGCGTCCTTTGGCTGGCTGTAGAGCTGCCAGAAATGCTCCGCTACCGCATCGGGATGCTTCGTACCTGGCTCGACGAAGCCCGCCACTGTGACCGTGGCGACGTGAACGCCCTTCTCCTTGAAGCTCTCAAACAGCCCCTGCGCAAGTGCGCGTATTCCTGCCTTGCCGATGCTGAGCGACAGGTAGTCGGGATGCGGATAGAGAGCGAAGCCGCCGCCGGTGATAAGGATGGTGCCCCCTCCACGCTCGATCATCCTCGGAGCGCCGGTTTTGGCAGCCGCCTGTGCGCCGCCGACATTCACCGCCAGATCTGAATTGAATGTGTCGAGCGGCTGCTCGGCAAGCGTCGCCTTGCGCATCGATGCCGCGTTGTAATGGAGGACATCGATGCTGCCGAATTCGCGCTCGACGTTCGTCACCAGGGCGGCGACGTTGGCCGGATCAGCGGTGTCGACGGTACGCACGCTGACCTGGTAGCCCTTGGATTTGAGCTGGTCGGCCAATCCTTTGATCTTGGCCTCGTTGCGAGCGCTGAGGATCACGTGGAAACTTTCTTTGGCGAAGCGCTCCGCCGTGGCAAGCCCCATGCCTGGCCCCGAACCGATGCTGAGAAACGTTTTCATGTTGCTTTCTCCTCGACGTTTGGACCGGCGTGAGATACGCCAAATCGAAGGCTGGATAATCCGGCCTCGACGCATTACATTCGTGCATGCGATGCAAGAATTGCTCGAGAGTGGCGGATTGGAAATGTTGGCGGCGTTTGTTGCCGTTGCCGACACTGGCAGCTTTACCGCCGCCGCAACGAAGCTGGGGCGGGATGCCTCCATCGTTTCACGCCGCGTGAGCCAACTCGAACAGCACCTGGGCGTAAGCCTGCTCTCCCGCACGACGAGGCGCGTGGCGCTCACTGAGGTCGGGTCCCGCTACTACGGCCGCGTTCAGAGCATCCTGGAAGAGCTTTCGAATGCGAGCAGAGAGGCGAGCGATGTCGCGGCAAGCCCGCAGGGCCTGTTGCGAGTATCGGTACCGGTGACGTTCGGACGGCAGTGGATTGCGCCGCTGCTTCCGCTATTCGCCAAACGGCATCCGCAGATTCGCATCGACGCACGGTTTTCCGATCGCTTTGTCGATGTGGTGGCCGAGGGATTTGATATCGCCATCCGCGTCGGCAGGCTCGGCGACAGCACATTGAAGGCGCGCAAAATCGCGACGTATAGAAATCTTCTTGTCGCGGCGCCCAGCTACATCGCGGCGCGCGGCAAGCCGCGCACGCCAGAGGATCTGAAGAACCACGACTGCGTCGGGTTCACCGGCTATGCGGGCTGGCCCGACTGGCCGCTAGCGAAAGCAGGAAAGCGCAAGACAGTCCGGCCCCGCGGCCCCATCATCGCCGACAATTCGGAGGTCGTTCTCGCTGCAGCCATCGCCGGGGCGGGCATTACGTTCACGGCCGATTGGCTGGCCGGGCCCGCGTTGCGGCAAGGGGAGCTTGTCGAGGTTCTGCCCGGCTGGGGCGCGAAGGGAGACGGCGGCGTCTACGCTGTTCTCCCACCAAGCCGGCTCGTCCCGGCCAAAACGCGACTGTTCGTTGACGAAATTTCCGAGTCCGTCAGGTCAGGTTGGATAAGGTCGAGCTAGCCCGGTTGGCGCGCGGGAGGATCCCCGCAGCGTCGACCGCGCGGCGCCGTCAGTTCTTGCGGACGCAGACGACGCGATTTTCGCCGTTCTCGTTCGCGTGCCAGATAGGCTCTTCGTACGCGCGCGAGCGCTTCAGCAACGCGGCGACCTGGCGGTCCTGGCCGAGGCCAAACTCCAACGCGAGCCATCCGCCTGGCTTGAGATAGCCGGCGCCCTCCACGATCAGACGGTTGTGCAGCGTAATGCCGTACGGCCCGCCGTCGAAGGCTTCGCGCGGCTCGGCGAGAAGCAGGTGCGAGCGGTCTCCATTCAGGAGGCGCGACGTTGAAATGTAGGGCGGATTGGAGACGATGAGGTCGATCCGGTGCTCGAGACCGGCGAGAGGTTCGAACAGGTCGCCCTGCTTCACCGCGATCTGCTGCTGGAATCCGAGTTGGGCCACATTGTAGACGGCGCTGTTGACGGCGTCGTCCGTCAGGTCGCAAGCCATCACGCGTGCATCGGGAGAATGCGTGGCGAGCGCTAACGCCAGATTGCCCGACCCGCAGCACATGTCGACGCAAAGCGGAGCGGCGCCGATGTCATCGAGCAGTCCGCGGGCCGCATGGCCGAGCAGCTCGGTCTCCTTGCGGGGACGCAGAACCGCGCCGTGGACCTCGAGATCGATCCCCAAGAAGCGGGCCCGGGCTTTACGGATTTCGTCCTCAATCGGACACAGCTGCATAATGTTCCCTTCGCACGGGCGTGAACACGTCACCCCCCGCCCATTTTTGCTTCAGATTGGAGCACCCCCGTCCAGGCCCATGCGTCGGTAGGTCAAAAGCGACACATGGAGTCACAGGGCGTTCGAAGTGCATCCCTCGCCCGTCCCACATTGCAGGCATCGTGCCGCTTCCTTACGGAGCTTGCCGCGCCGTAAGGTTATGGGCTGTGCCGGGCGGCGAGCGGTTGTAGTTTGGGTTAAGGCAGGAACGGACGAAGCCGACGTGCGCTATGGGCCGACGACCGGGGTCGGGTTTGCCGCGCTAACTCAACCTGCGGGCTCGACGGTGACGCCTCGGGCTCAGGTGTCGTTCAAGGTCGACGACTGGCACTTCCAGCTCTTGATCTCCCATTGGGGATGCTCGCCGGCCCATTGCGCGACGACCGGCTGTGCCTTCATGGTGCAGTACTTGGCCGGCATCTGGAAATCGGTCTGGATCTTGAACTCCCGGCACTGCGTGGGCTGGGCGATCAGGCACCCGGACAGGATGATGCTCAGCATGGGCGGGCGCTCCTTCGGTCGCTCTCGTTTTTGATTGATCGCCCCGGTACCGTTCGGCGCCAGCACCGGGGCGCGGCTTCAATCGATTTGCGTTCGATCATAGCCGAAACCATCGATGGCGCTCGCGGCAAGTGCGGCGCCGCCATCACCGGGTGCAGTTGTCTCATCTGGTGGGGAGTGTGTCCTGGGCGATTTGCCCGAGATTTGGCCGGGCACGAGCTTCCCTGTCTTGCCTATGAGCCGGCCTTCACCATGCTGCCGCGCGAGCTTTCCGCTGACGTCCGACCTGCCCTAAGCTTGGAGCTAACGGGCCACACTTCCGGCAAGCTCGGATAGTAGCGCTTTCAGCTGGCAACGCCGTCGGGGGACGACGCTGGGAACCATGTCAGTATCCGAGTACTCGTTATGCTGCGGGTTGGCGCGACCCGACGCTTTGAGCATTCGTCAGAGT
>CALRVN010000052.1:0-13869 GCA_943371625.1 Hyphomicrobium sp. CS1GBMeth3 | reverse complement strand
GGATAGCTCCCGGGGCCGAGAGCCGAAGTCGAAATCGAGGCAGACGATGGTGTCGAGCGACGGCGGCATCGAGGGCATGCGGGACAGGAATTCGTGTCGACGTCACGGCTTCAGAACCGGCCGTCCGTTCCGCTCCGGCGGACGCATCGCGAACGGATCGCGCACGATAATAGGCAACTCGCCCCGAATAATAGGCAACCGCCTGTGGATAAACCCAATTTGTTCTTCGGCTAAGTGATTGATTTTGTTGGTTGGAGCGGGCGACGGGAATCGAACCCGTATATTCAGCTTGGGAAGCTGACGTTCTACCACTGAACTACGCCCGCGCGCCGTGGCTCATACCACGCCCCGCGGAGCCCCGCAAAACCCGCCCATCGCTTTCTCCCCAGCCCAGGCCCGCGCGCCCGTCGGGCGGCGCGGACCGCTTCACTATATGTAGAGCCAGACAAAATGCGCCCAACGCCGGCCGGCGACGCCGTCTGGCCTCGGCCGGTCCGGCTCATGCGCCACGCGGACCGTTGCTTGGCCCGAGAGCCAGCCCGACCGCGGCCCGGCCCGTGTGTTACGGGACGGCGCGATCGCCCCCACACCCATAGAGTGCGCACGCAGAACGGGAGAGCATCCGGCAGCGATCCCCACGGCAGCGCCAGGCGCCCCGCGTCCCGCGCCCGCTACCGCCACACACAGCCGCACCCTCTCGTCGGACCCGACCGCCTAAGCCTTGTCTTTCACCAGCGCGTCGCGGATTTCCTTGAGGTAAATCTCCGACTGCGTCGGCCCCGCCGGCGCGGCAGGAGCCGGCTTGCGCACCATGTTGATCCCCTTGATGAGGAAGAACAGCGCGATCGCGGTGATCAGGAACTGGATGATCGCGTTGAGGAACAACCCGTACTTGATTTCTACCCCCTCGATCGGCGTCACGGCGAGCGCCGAGAAGTCGACCCCTGCCATCACGTACCCGAGGATCGGCATCATGATGTTGGCGACTAAGGTCGCCACGATCGGGGTGAAGGCGGCGCCGATGATGACGCCGATGGCAAGGTCGATGACGTTGCCCTTCATGGCGAAATTCTTGAATTCTTCCCAAACCTGTCTCATGGCGTCTCCCTCGGTTCCACCTCCGGGCCGGCCAAGGCCCCCGGCCGACCTTAAGCCAAGAAAAGTAGGCGCAAAATGCCCCTTAAGGCTGCCCCCGAGGCATCCCGCCATATATGCGTCGAACTATTGCCGTGTAGGTGTTTGGGCGTGCCGCGGCTTGCGGGCTTGCGCAGCCCTGGGCGGGCGGACACGTGAACACGGGGCGAGGGGATAGACCGGCATGATGGAGCGCAAGGAGCGCAAGCCGTACTGGCGGCACACCAAATGGCAGATGCTTGCCAGCGTGGTGCCGTTCATGGTGCTCATCATCGTGCTGCCGCTCTACGCCGACAGCCTTAACGGCGAGCGGTTCTTAGGCTTTCCGCTCGGCTATTTCCTCAGCGCTCACGGCATAGCCATAATCGCCATCTTCACCGTCGCCAGCTTCGTCAACCGCCAGGACGCGATCGACCACTGGCACGGCGCCCACGAAGACAACTGAGCGCTGCCCGGATCGATAGCCAATGTCCGTCACCTCGCGCACCCGTTTCGTCAATCCGCGCCTCGGGACCTACTTCGGCATTTTCGCCAGCTCGTTGACCGGGCTGGTGATGCTGCTCCTCATCTTCGAGCAGCTCGGGACCTCCGAGTGGCTGCTGCGCGCGGCCATGCTGCTGGGTCCGATCGCCCTCTACGTGGCCATCGGGCTGTGCGCGCCGACCACTGAGCCGGTCGAGTTTTTCGCCGTCGGGCGCCGCGTGCCGGCCGGATACACCGGCCTCGGCATCGCCGTTGCCACCCTCGGCGCCACCGGCATGGTCGCCATGCCCGGCGTCTTCTTCCTCATCGGCTTCGACGCACTTTGCCTGATGATCGGCGGATTGGCGGGCTTCGTCATCATGTCGGTTATGCTGGCGCCCTTCATCCGCAAGTTCGGCGCCTTCACGGTGCCGAGCTATCTCGGCCGTCGCTTCGAGAGCAAGACAGTGCGTCTCGTCGCAGCCGGGCTCATGGCTGCGCCGGCATTGCTGATGCTGGCCGCCGAGTTGCGCGTCGGCGCGCTCGCAGCCGGTTGGCTGGTCGGGCAGGCCCAGGCGCTGATGATCCTTACGTTGGTCGCGGCATTCGTCCTCTCCGCCGTGCTCGGCGGCATGCGCTCGCTCACGTGGTCAGGCAGTGCCGAGTCGATCGCCGCCGTGCTCTCGTTGCTGGTGCCGGTCACCATCGTTGCCGTGATGGTGACGAACTTCCCACTGCCACAGCTCACCAACGGCCCGCTGCTCCGCGCTTTGATGCATGGCGAGGTGGCACAGGGCCTGCCGGCGATTGACGCCCACAGCCTCGGCTTCGCGCTTCCAGGCGAAGGCATGGCGCCGATTGCCAAGCGCTTCACGGTGCCCTTCGGCGCCATCGGTCCGACCGCGTTCGTCATCATCATGCTGACGATCCTTGCCGGCGTCGCGTCCTCACCCTGGCTCATCCCGCGCGTGGCGATGACACCGGGCGTCTACGAGACCCGCAAATCCCTCGGCTGGGCCACGGTCTACTTCTCGTTGATCATGCTGACCTGCGCCGCCATCGCGGTCTACATGCGCGACTTCGTCATCGACATCGTCAAAGGACAAGCCCCGCATTCGGTGCCCGAGTGGATGCGCCACCTCGTCGAGCTCGGCTTTGCCAAGGTCAACGAGACCGGCGCGCTCACCTACACGAGCTTCGCTTTCGCGCGCGACAGCGTGCTGCTCAGCCTCCCCGTCGCTGCCGGCCTGCCGAACGTCCTTCTTTACCTGGCCGCCGCCGGGATCATCGCGGCTGCCCTCGTCGGCATCGGCACCACGGCAAGCGCCGCCGGAAACGTGATCGCCGAGGATGTCGTCAACGGCGTCTCCTGGGAGCCGCTGCCGCGCGCCGGCCGCCTTCACACCGCGCGCCTTGCCATGGCTGGAGCCGCGGTCGCCGGCGGCCTCGTCGCGCTGCTCGCCCCGACCGATCCGCTGCGCCTCGTCCTCTGGTCGCTGGCGATCTCCGGCTCTACGTTCTTCCCCGTGCTCGTGTTGTCGATCTGGTGGAAGCGGATGAACGATTTCGGCGCCATCGCCGGCATGAGCTGCGGTTTCGCCGTCACCGTGCTCACCATTCTTGCCGGTGAGGCCAACATCCTCGGCTTCGACGGTGCCTTGGCCGCGATCCTCGGAATGCCGGCCGGAGCCCTCGGTGCCGTGCTCGCAAGTATCGCGACGCCACAGCCGAGCCGCAGTGTCCTTGAGTTGATCCGAGAAATTCGCATCCCCGGCGGCGAGGTGATCTACGATCGCGAGATGCGTCTGCTCCGGCTGAAGAGCCGCGAACGCAGCTGACGCGATAGACCGGAATCATACCGATGACTTTGCACGAGCGGCTGACCCTCTATCCGGCCCTGGAGCCCTACCGCACCGGCATGCTCGATGTCGGCGACGGGCACACGATCTATTTCGAGGAGTGCGGCAACCCCAACGGCCAACCGGCCTTGCTCGTCCACGGCGGGCCCGGCGGCGGCTCGAACCCGACGATGCGCCGCTTCCACGATCCCAACCACTACCGCATCGTCCTCTTCGATCAGCGCGGCTGCGGCCGCTCGACGCCCAACGCCTCCCTCGAGGCGAATACAACCTGGCACCTCGTCGCCGACATGGAGCGGCTGCGCGAGACGCTTGGCATCGAACGCTGGCAGTTGTTCGGCGGCTCGTGGGGCTCGACGCTGGCGCTCGCCTACGCAGAAACACATCCCGAGCGCGTCGACAGCCTCATCCTGCGCGGCATCTTCCTCGTCCGCCGCGCCGAGCTCGAATGGTTTTACCAGGAAGGCTGCAGCTGGATTTACCCCGACGCCTTCGCGGCGTACGAGGCCCAGATCCCGCCTGCCGAGCGCGGCGACATGATCGCTGCCTACCATCGGCGCCTGACCGATCCCGACCCGCAAATCCGCATCGCCGCCGCCAAGGCATGGAGCGTCTGGGAGGGCTCGACCCTCTCGTTGTTGCAGGATGTCGAGCGCATCCGCCAGTTCGGCGCCGACGCCTACGCGCTCGCCTTTGCGCGCATCGAATGCCACTACTTCGTCAATGGCGGTTTCTTCGATAGCGACGACCAGCTGCTCGCCAACGCCGGCCGCCTCAGCGGCATTCCCGGCACCATCGTGCACGGCCGCTACGACGTGGTCACGCCGCTGAAGAACGCTTGGGACTTGAAGCGCGTCTGGCCGCGGGCGGACCTCCGCATCGTCGCCGACGCCGGCCACGCGATGAGCGAGCCGGGCGTCGCGCACGAGCTCGTATCGGCAACGCGCCGCCATCGCCGCGGCACGACGTAAGCGGGGCTCATGCGCGTTCAACCCTCATTCGCTCACCGGCAGCGTTGAAAGGCGCATCAGGATTGGCCAGCTCTTTTTCGGCTCATCCATCTTCGAGGCTACCGCGAGTTCTCCCACAGGGTCGCCAGTCTTCTGGAATGCGCTAGCAATCGCCGCCAATGCTGCATTGCGCGGCGTCTTGAGGGCGTCCCTCGGTTCTGCGTCAAGGTCTTTCGCAACCTTCAGCGCAGCGTCGATCTTCCCCGCATTGAGATGAACATCGATCGAGCACTTCAGAAACGATGCACGCAGACCGGCGACGGCAGAGGCTTCGACGCGTCTCACTCGTTCGCGGATGACGTCGTAGGACGGTGGTGATTTGTCGGCGTCACCCTGCATGATTGCCAGCAGGAATACGCTCAACGCTCCAGGGGGTTGCGCCAGGGCGCCGGTTTCCTCATACGCACGGCAGGCGCGAACGCCTTCTCCCATGGCGATTTCGGCTTCGATGATTGCGGGCTTGGGAACGCCCATCGGTTCCGGCTCTATACTCGACATCGCCGCATAGGGGATACGCGCGCGCTCCAAGAGCCCGGCACGAGCAAGATGGGTTACGAGGGTCGCCAGGTAGCTTCTAGTCTCGTTATGCTGGCGCTTTTGTGTGTGCTTCAGCTTGCATTCCACGGCGTCCTGCAAAAGCGCGTCGACTATGCGCAAATCTTTGTCAGCTGCCGCGGCGATAATGAGCTGCCGGGAGTCCTGGGCTCTCAGCCAACAGGCTTTGGCCGGGGGGAGCAAGATCATTGCATCGTCGTACAATCGCAATTTGAGGAGCGCACGAAATACCACGTCGTTCCCCACGTCACGTCTCCACTGAGGGCCGCGGTTCAACTCAGCAGCCCGCCGGAGCGCGATACGTGCGGCGTCCAACTCATTCCGCAAAAGTAGACGACGGGCTTGCCGAATTGCCTCTTCAGCATTCGATGGCGCGATCATCGGATCGAGGGAGCGAGCCAAATCGAACTGGCCGGATGCGCCGAACTCGTGCGAGAGGTTCTCGAGTGATTGCCGGACTGCGGTGTCCGTACCGAAGTCCTTAAGCAAAGCGGCTACAGCGTCGCGACCTTGGCACGATGCAATTGCATTCGCCGTCGGCCACAGCGCGCGATTCTCGATTTGCTTTTTTGACTCGACGGGCGGAGCCCTTGCCGCACTTTCCAGTCTCCGAGCAATCGACAAACCGCGAGCATGATGAATGCCAGCGCCTTCCTTTTCCGTGCAAAGGGCTACTGCAAGATTGCCGAGTGCCTGCCACTGCTCTGTCGGTTCATCGATATGGTTCGCGGCACTCTCAGCACCCGAGAAATTCCGCTGCGCCACCCTTGCGAGAGCAAGCTCCTTCCAGAAGCTCGAAGCAGACTTGCTCGGTTGCGACGCGACAAAGCTCTCGGCCGTATCGTCATCCCCGACATCAACGAGCTGCCGCACTAACTTGATCGAGGAATAATACTCGTCCACCTTGTTCGAGGAAAAATAGTCGTGCCCCAGCTTGGTCAGGCGCGAATGGACTTTCGCGATGATCTCAGGCACCCGGTGACCATCCGCTCCCTTCAGCGCGATGGCTAGCTCCAAGAGCGTGTTCGCCTGAGTGACGACCTTTGGGCTTGCGACCGCGGTGGCGATGGCGGCATCGATCGCCTGATCGCGGGCTGCGGCAGACCACTTCGATGGAGTGTCTTCAGCGCGGACGGATGGCACCCCAAGCGCGCCCAATAGAACCACAGCCAGGCCGGCGGCGACGGTTGCTTTGGCGGGCGGCAGCACTGACAACTCGCTTCCTGGAAACTGAAGATACAATCGTAACGAGCAATCACCGATACAAGCAAGTCCAGAGTGTGCGGCGAGGCAACCAAGCCGCGCAGCGGGGATCTCTGGACCGCTAACCCCCGAACGTCCCCATGAAGTGCATCACGACCTCGCGCCGGTGCGGCCGGTCGCGGTGCTCGACGACATAGATCCCCTGCCACGTACCGAGCAGCATCCGCCCCGCCTTGACCGGGATGGACAGCGACGTCTGCGTCACCGCCGCCTTGATATGTGCCGGCATGTCGTCCGGACCTTCGACATCGTGCACGTAGGGGCGGTCGCGCGGGGCCAGCCGGTCGAGCGCGTCGAGCAGGTCGGTATGTACGTCCGGGTCCGCGTTCTCCTGGATCAGCAGCGACGCCGACGTGTGCCGGATGAACAGGGTGATGAGGCCGTCGCCGGCGCCGATCGCCGATAGCCAGGCACTCACCGCGGCCGTCTGATCCCAAAGACCGGGCCCGCGCGTCTCGACGCTGAGCGTCTCGAACGCCTGAGCGATGGCCCCCGGCGATTGCTCCTTTGTCATATTCGACCCGTCCTCCCGGCCCGGCGCGCCGGCCATTTTGCCGCGAATTGTGCCCGCCAGTACGATTTTCACGCGCTGCTTAACCTGACGTTTACCGCGACTCGCAAAGCCTGGGGATGAGCGGAATCTCGTTTTGCGCGTCCCGACTCGGCACCAGAGCGCCGGCACAGCAGCAACAGCCCCGTGGGGCTCCCGATCACGCCAAGGGATTGAGATGTCGAACCAAGTCTACAACGAGATCTTTGGATCGCGCCCCGATGGCGCTCCCATGGCTGCTGACGCGTCGGCGTCGATGCTCGATCAGATGCGCGACCGGCTGGCATCGCTCAGCGACGAAGCGCGGTCGATCCGATCGCAGATGCCTTACGAATATGAGCCCGACGTCGAGCGCATTCAGCAGCAGATGCAACGTTTGGGTGAGCGCCTGTCGGATCTGAGCCGAGGTGCCCTCGTCCCATACAACGCGACGTACCGGGCTCAGCAGCCCCGCGCCAAAGAGGTGCGTTACGTCACCGAGGACGACAAGCGCGTCGGCCGCGCGCGTCCCGACCAGATCATCGCACTGGGCGCTCCCGGGTCGATGCAGCGCGCTTCACTCAACCCGGGTCAGGATCCCTGGGACGAGGCTGCCGCGACCGCCCTCGTGAACCTTTATGAGTCCGGCGAAGCCTATGCATCCTTTGTCCGCAAGGAAGTAGGCGCTCCGGCCACTGCCCGCAGCAGCAGCACCCGCATGGTCGCTGCCTCCGTCCGCGCCGTCGAGAAGCCCGCCTACGGTGCCGGCACGGGTGCGATGATGAGCTCTGGGCCTCAGGCATCGGCCCGTGGTTGCGCCATGGACGACGGCATGCTCGACCGGCGCTTTGCCGAGATCGCGGCCCGCATCGAGGAGCAGCTCTCCCAGATCCGCCCTGAAGCGGCTCTCGCCTCGCTCGGCTCGCGCTTCGATCAGCTCGAGACGCAGATCAACACCATGCTCGGCCAGATGGCGACGCGCGCCGATCTCGACGAACTGCGCCTGGCAGAATCCCAGATCGACGAGATCGCGGGTCAGCTGCAGCAGCTGCGCCGCCAGATGGCGCGCCTGGACCTCATCGACGCCCACCTCGGCACCCTGACCTCGCAGCTCTCCGACGATCGCCTGACGCGCCTGTTCAACGAAGGCGTGCAGGTCACCGCCGACGTTGGCCGCCTCGACGCCATCGACGCCCAGTTGCGCATGATCGCCGTGCAACTGTCCGACGAGCGTCTTTCTGGCCTCGTCATGCGCTCGGCCTCCCGCGACGTCGACTACGACGAAGTCGCCAACGCCGCGCAGCGCGCCATGGCTACCAACATGACCGGCTCCGGCAATCGCGACGCACACGTGCGTGAGATCGGCGAAGTGCGCGGCATGCTCGAGAACCTCATCAACGAGCGCCGTCACAACGACGAGAACAACGCCAGCATGCTGGAGACGATGCAGCAGGCGATCATTCGCGTGCTGGATCGCATCGACTCTATCGAGATGACGCAGCAGCCAATGCCGGCGGCCGCGCCCGCCCCCGCTTACGCCGCCGCGCCCGTTTCCGCTCCGGCCTATCAGATGCCTTCCATGGCCCCTGCCTACGCCGCTCCGGCAAGGCAGCCTGCCGCTCCGGTCGACCACGACGATCTCATCCCGGCGACGGCCACCGTCTACGCGCAGATGCCGGGCATCGAGGCCGGCGAAGCCTCAGACTTCCTCCCCGACATGGACGAGGAAGAAACCGCCGACGCCGACATGCTCGCCTACCATCAGGATGTTGCCGCCGAGCAGCCGCCGCCGCGCATTCCCGTCTACACCACCTCGAGCTTTGATCTCGATGAAGCCTTCTCTCGCTCGCGTGACGTCGAGGCCGTAAGCTTCGGCGAGCCCCAGCCCGAGAAGCGCTCGATCGAGGTTCTGCGCCACGACTTCATCGCCGACGTGCACCGCGCCAAGCTGAAGGCCGCCAGCAAGCCCGACGCAACGTTCGACGCTGACATGCGCGCTGGTGAGTTGTCGGTCGGCACCCGCGAGGTTCCCAAGCCGCGCCGCCGCTCGATCTTCTCCTTTCGCTCGCAGCGCGTGGCGATGAGCCTCCTTATCTTGCTGGCCGCAATTCCCGCAGCCATCTTCTTCATGCCGCGCACTTCGGCGCCGATCGACATCGACATCCCCGCCTCCGTCATGACGGCTCCGTCACAAAACGGCGCTGCCCCCGCCGCCGAGTCTATGGATGCGGCCCCGGCCGACGCTGCGCCGATCACGCCTGCGGTGCCGACCATCGTGCCGCCGCTGAATGCTCCCTCCAAGCAGACGCTCCAGGATGGCTCCATCGATCCGGCGGCTGGCCAATTCGAGGATGCCAACGGCTCCGGCGCGTCGATCGACACCGCGTCGCTGCCCGACGGCATCGCGATGCAGGAAGCCCACGCCAGCGGTCCCCAGCTCGCGCAGATGAGCGACCAGGCACGCATGGCCTATCTCTCGGGTCAGCTCGGCATCGCCGCTGCAAAGGCGACCCCCGCCTCGCTGATGCAGGATCAGATCGTGCGTCCCGGCGCCAACGCTGATGAGCCCGGTCCCGCGAACCTTCCGCCGGCAACGGTTGGCCCCTATTCGCTCCGCCTCGCCGCGGCTCAAGGCGATGCCTCGGCGCAGTTCGAGGTCGCGTCCCGCCTTGCCGAGGGCAAAGGCACCGACCAGGACCTGATCGAGGCTGCGCAATGGTACCAGCGCGCCGCCGCCAAGGGCTTCCCGATGGCGCAGTTCCGCCTCGGCACCCTGTACGAGCGCGGTCTCGGCGTCACCGCCGACCCGCAGCGTGCCCAGGTTTGGTACGAGCGCGCCGCCGCTCAAGGCAACGTCAAGGCCATGCACAACCTGGCCGTGATCATCGCTTCGCGCGCCGACAAGGCCGACTACAAGACCGCCGCTCGCTGGTTCGTCGCCGCATCCGAATACGGCTTGTCCGACAGCCAGTTCAACCTCGCGGTTCTTTACGAGAATGGCATGGGCGTCACCAAGGACGTGCAGGAGGCCTACAAGTGGATGCTCCTCGCCGCCAAGTCGGGTGACAAGGACGCCACCGCCCGCCGCGACGCGCTGAAGGCTAAGCTGACCCCCGAGCAGCTCGCGACTGCCGAGGCTCAGGTCGCCGGCTGGCAGGGAAAGCGCATCACCGGCATGGCGAACGACGCACGCCTCGCTGGGCAGGCATGGCAGGGTGGCAATCGCCGCGGCTGATCGCCGGTATCTCGACGCCTATTCAATGCGCCGCCTCACCAGCGGCGCATTTTGTTTATGATGCAGCACTCGACGGAGCTGATAATCGGCCTGCTGCCTTGACACGGCGCATGCTGTAGGAGCATCAGGCGGCCATTGTCTGGCCCGCCGAGCAAATTGACGGGGCGCGATTGCAAGAGTTGGCGCAGTTGACCTGATGCACATCTACCTGCCGATCGCCGAGATGTCCGTCAACGTTCTGCTCTTCCTCGGCATGGGCTGGGCGGTCGGCTTCCTCTCCGGGATGTTCGGCGTCGGCGGTGGCTTTCTCCTCACGCCGCTGCTGATGTTCATGGGCGTGCCTGCCGCGGTCGCCGTCGGCACCGGCTCGATGCAGATCCTGGCTTCGTCCGTCTCCGGCGCCGTCGCCCAATACCGACGCCGCAACGTCGACATCAAAATGGGCGCCGTCCTCGTAGCTGGAGGCGTCGTCGGATCCGTCATCGGTGTCTCGCTGATGAAGATCCTGCGTCAGCTCGGCCAGTTCGAGCTGTTCGTGTCGCTTTGCTACGTGACATTCCTCGGCGCCGTCGGCGCGCTGATGCTGATCGAAAGCATCGGCGCCATCCGCAACCGTGAGACCGGGCACACCTCAGGGCGCAAGACCCGGCAGCACAGCTGGGTGCACGGCCTGCCGTTCAAGATGCGCTTCCATCGCTCCAAGCTCTACATCAGCGCGCTGCCCCCCGCGATGATCGGCGCCTTCGTCGGCTTCATGGCGGCGGTCATGGGCGTCGGCGGCGGCTTCGTCATGGTTCCCGCCCTGATCTATCTTCTGCGCGTGCCGACCAGCGTCGTCATCGGCACATCGCTGTTCCAAATCGTGTTCGTCATGGCGGTGACGACCTTCCTGCAGGCGACGGAGAATACTGCCGTCGACGTGGTGCTCGCCGTACTGCTGATTGTCGGCGGCGTTATCGGGGCCCAGTTCGGCGCCGCCGCCGGTTCTCGCCTCAAGGGCGAGCAACTGCGCTTCCTTCTTGCAGCGCTCGTCCTGCTCGTCTGCCTGCGCATCGGCTGGGACCTGATGATCCGGCCCGCCGAGATCTATTCCATCGGCCCGGCGATTGGAGGGTGAGATGAGGAAACCGCTTCTCGCCGCCCTGCTTTCCCTGATGGTCGTCCTCTCAGCGCGCGCGGCGCCTGGACTCGATGTCAGTCCCGCCGATGATCCTGCACCGACCGTCGAGGCAGACGTCTCGACGCGCACGCTCGAGGTGACGACCGGCTTCACCGGACACGAGATCGTCGTCTTCGGCGCCATCGACAACAGCGACGCCCCGGTCGGCGACGCCCGATACTACGACGTCGTCGTGGTGGTGGAGGGCACTCCCTTCCCCGTCGTCGTCCGCCGCAAGAGCGATGTCGGCGGCATCTGGATCAACACCTCGTCCGTCACGTTCGGGTCGGTGCCGAGCTACTACGCCATCGCCTCGACGCGCCCCATCGAGGAGATCGCCGGCCCGCCCGTGCTGGAGCGTCACACCATCGGCTTTCGCCACATCAAGATGACGCCGAGCGCGCGCTACAAAGGCACCCTCCAGGATTACGAGCTCGCCGGCTTCCGCGACGCTGTCGTCAGGCTGAAGAAGAAACAAAATCTATACGTCACGGAGCCAAAGGACGGGGTGGCCTTCGTCGGCCGCAGCCTGTTCCGCGCGACAATTCCTCTGCCTGCGAACGTCCCGGTCGGACCCCTGGTCGCGCGCACCTACCTGTTCCGCAATGGCCAGGTGGCGAGTGCCCACATCGCCCGCGTCACGCTGCACCGCGCCGGTCTGGAGCGCCTCGTGCACAACTTCGCGTTCGTCTATCCGGCCAGCTACGGCATTTTCGCCGTGCTGCTCGCAGCCGCCGCGGGGCTGCTCGCCTCCGCCTACTTCCGCCGCCAGCCCGGCTAGTAGAATTTGCATCATTGTCATCCCGGCACTTGTTGCCGGGATCCATCTGTCGGCTGGGTAGGGAGTTGGCGGAAGCATGGATCCCGGGGACGAGCCCCGGGATGACAGTTGGTACGCGTTAGCAGGTGACCTCGAGCGTCAAAGCCAACCTAATCTTCCTTGAGCAATCTCGTGGCGACGGGATAGAGCCCTTCCTGGCCGAGCATCCACACCTGCATGCCGTCGTAAGCGAACAGCGGCTCGAACGCGTCTTCCAGGATGTTGAGCCCGCCGGCGTAAGTGCCGAACGCAGGCATCACCAGCCTCAGCCCGTTGCCGACGAAGCATGGCCGCCGCAGCGTGTAGCCGTGCATCGACAGCTTCGCCGCCGGATGCAGGTGCCCCGCGATCTCGTGCGTCACGTGCCCGGGCCGCGGCTCATGCCGCAGCACGATGCCCTCGACCTCGATCTCGTTGACGACGTTTCCGCCCAGACGCTCGCCGATCTTGGGATCGTGGTTGCCCGTCACCCAGATCCAGTCGCGCTCCTCCTGCATGATCTGCAGGATCTCGATCTCTTCCAGCCCGATACGGCCGCAAGCGTCTACATCGTGCAGGCTGTCGCCGAGCGCGATCACCGTGCTGGCGCCGCAGCGGTCGATGGCGGCCGCGAGCTTGTGCAGCGTCTCGCGCGTATCATACGGCGGAACGAGCTGACCACGGCTGGCGAACGACGACCCTTTCTCCAAATGCAGGTCAGCGACGATCAACGCATCTTCGCTCGGCCAGTACAGCGCGCCTGACATATCGGCGCGAAACAACTTCCCGCAGACGGAAATCTCCTGATCCTGAAAGTCATCGAAGGCGAGGCGCTCAGGTTTCAGCTCGAGCATTCCGTCTCCTCTACAGGTTCAGTGATTAGCGACAGTGCGGCAGCCTCACGCAATAGATCCTCGCGCGCAAACCCCGCGACTGCTTCCTTGCCGATCTCGAGAAGGATTGGAAGCGACAACGGCGACAAGCGGGACAGTGGTTGATGCCTGATTCTGCCCTCGATTCGGCGCAGAAAATCACCGAGGCGCTTAATGTCCAGAAGACCTGTTGCCGCGTCGGCCCACGCAGCCTCCAGCAGAACGTGGTGCGGATCGTGCCGGCGCAGCACGTCGTAGATGAGATTGGTCGACAGCGCGACCTGACGCCCCGTCTTCTCGCGCCCCGGATGACGCCGCTCGACGAGGCCGGCGATAACCGCCACCTGTCTGAACGTCCGCTTCATCAGGTTCGTCTCGGCCAGCCACGCGTCGAGATCGTCGCCCAGCATGTCCTGCGAGAAAAGATCGTCGAGATTGAGCTTCCCCGACGCGATGAGCGCCGAAAGGTCGCCCAGGCACCACAGCGCCATGCCGTAGTCGTTGGCGACAAAACCCAGCGGTCCGGCACCGATGCGATCGAGCCGCCGCGTCAGCAGCATCCCCAGCGTCTGGTGCGCCAGCCGCCCTTCGAACGGATACGCGACGAGGTAGTGGCACGTGCGCCGCGCGAACGTCTCGATCAGCACTTCGTCGCGCCCCGGAATCTGCGACCGGTCCTGCTGCAGCTCCAGCCAATAGGCGACCGACGGCGGCAGGCGATGCCATTCACTCGCATCTGACAGCATCGCGCGCACGCGCTCGGCGAGGTGCGTTGACAGCGGAAACTTGCCGCTGTTGTAGCTCGGGATGATCGGATCGCGGCTCGTCGCCCGCGTAACGAACGCTTCGTTCTCGCTCATGCCTTCGAAGCGCAACACTTCGCCGGCGAGCACAAAGGCATCGCCGGGGCTGAGCTGCTCGATGAAGTACTCGTCGACCTCGCCCATGACGCGGCCGCCGATGAAGCCTCGCTTCATCGCGGCCGACCGCCG
>CALRVN010000051.1:0-13880 GCA_943371625.1 Hyphomicrobium sp. CS1GBMeth3 | reverse complement strand
CAAACCAACCGGCGGCGGGGGCACCAACGGCACCAACCCCAATACCGGCGACCCGGGCTGCCCGCGCAGCCGTCCGAACGGTACGCCGCCAAACTGCTGCCCGGAGGGGACCAACTTCACCAACGGCGCTTGCCGTCGGCCAACGGGTGGTGGCGGCAGCAACGGAACCAATCCCAACACTGGCGATCCTGGCTGCCCGCGCAGCCGGCCGAACGGTACGCCGCCTAACTGCTGTCCGGAGGGGACCAGTTTCACCAATGGCGCCTGCCGACGCCCGACCACAGGTGGTGGCGGGACGACGACGTCAAAGCCATGTCCGCAGGGCATGACCGGGACGCCGCCGAACTGCTGTCCGCCGGGCACGCTCTATCAGAATGGAAAGTGCGTGCGCCCGGCGACGACCACGCCACCGCCGACGACGACACCAACGCCGACCACGCCCGGGAAGTGCACTGGCGGTCGGATCGGGCGGCCGCCTGCCTGCCGTTGCCCTTACGGGACGCGCTACCTTGGCGGCCGCTGCCGGCGCTTCACCAAGCCGCCTGGTTCGAAAGTGTGCCCTGAGGGCCTGAAGGGACCCAACTGCGATCAGTTAATCGTCAACTAGATCGCAGGAATGTCGCTGCCGTGGATGCCAGTGTTCCATGGCAGCGAGGATCGGCCGACGGCTGTGATCGTGTCAGCCGTTGCCGAGGTCGAGCCCGAGAGGCTCGAGCCGGTGCATCGGGAAACTGTCATGGCGTGTGTGCAGCAACTCGAGGCAGCGGCGCTTCAGCTGGGCGAACTCCTGCGCGACGGTGACTGCAGCATCGCGCGGACGGCGGAAGGGCACCTTGATCTCCTCGATGATGCGTCCGGGGCGCGTGCTCATGACGAGGACGCGATCGGCGAGGAACAGTGCCTCGTCGATGTCGTGGGTGACGAACACGATCGTCGTGCGCACGCGACTCCAGATGTCGAGCAGCAGCTCCTGCATGTTGATGCGGGTCAAAGCGTCGAGTGCGCCGAAAGGCTCGTCCATAAGCAACAGGCGCGGGCGGTTGACGAGCACGCGGGCGATCTCGACACGCTGCTGCATGCCGCCCGACAGCTGCTTGGGATAGCGGTTGGTGAAGTCCTGCAGGCCTACGAGCCCGAGGATTTCTTCCGCCTTCTGCCGGCGTGCCTTGCGGCCGATCCCGCGCATCTTCGGTCCGAACGCCACGTTCTCCAGCACGCTCTTCCAGGGGAACAGCGTGTGGTGCTGGAAGACGATGCCGCGCTCGGGGTGCGGTCCATCGACGGGCTTGCCGTCCACGGTGAGCTGGCCACGTGCAACGGGGAGGTGGCCCGCGAGTGCACCGAGCAAAGTCGACTTGCCGCAGCCAGACGGTCCGAGGAGGCAGACGAACTCTCCAGGCGCGATCGACAGAGTGACATCGCTGACGGCCTCGAAGGCCTTGTCGCCGCTGCCGAGCCGGATGGCGACGTTTTCGAGCTCGATGCGGCCCGTGTCCGAAAAGGCTATGCGTTCCTGTCCACTCACCGGCGAGATTCCTCAACTGTATGCCAGGGCGTCAGCGCCGTGCCGACGCGGCGCAGAATGACTGTGCTGCCCATGCCGAGCAGCCCGATCAGCACCATGCCGACGATGATGTCGGGATAGCGCTGGATCACGTAGCTCTCCCACGTGTAGTAGCCGATGCCGAACTGGCCGGAGATCATCTCTGCCGTCACGAGACAGAACCACGACGTGCCCATGCCGATGGCCAGACCCGTCACGATGGCGGGCGTTGCGCTGGGCAGGACGACTTCGCGCAGGATTGCGCTGCGCGTGCCGCCGAGGCTCTTTGCCGAGGCGACGAGGCGCGGATCGACGTTCTCCACGCCGTGCACAGTGTTGAGAAGGATCGGGAAGAGAGCGCCGATGAAGGTGATGTAGATCATCGAGGCTTCCGAGGACGGAAACATCAGAACGGCGAGCGGGATCCAGGCTACGGCTGGAATCGGCCGCAACAGCTCAAGCGGCGGCAGCAGTACATCGCCCGCGCGGCGCGAGCGGCCGATGGCGAGGCCGAGCGCGATGCCGAGCACCGAGGCTAATGCAAACCCGATGGATACACGGCGCAGGCTGCTCGACAGGTGCGAGAACGCCTTCGACGATTGTGCGAACTCGATTGCGGCCGCCGCGACGTCAGTCGGCGGCGGCACGTTGGCGAAGGTGACGAGCCCGAGATTGATATGATACGTCGCCGCCGTCTGCCACGCGAGGAGGCAGACGGCGATCGACGCGGCTCGCAGTATCCACCGGCGAATGCCGGTCGCGCTGCTTACAGCCAAGGTACTAGCCTCAGTTGCTGGCGAGGACAGCGGCGCGAGCGCCGTTGTAGTCAAGCACCTTGCCGCCGTGATCCTTGGACCACTTCTCGGCCTGCTCCTTCAGCAGGAAGGCGCTGACTTCGCCGTTGTCGGCACGCACGAACCAAGCCTGGGCGCCGAGCAGCTTGATGCCGCTGTCACGATCCTGGGCGTAGAAGACGCGCGCTGTCTTGCCTTCGGTCTCGAGCGTCTTCAGGGCCTTCAGAGCGCCTTCGGCCGTGGCGTAGTGGCGAACCTTGGGTTCGTCCTTCACCCAGATCTGTGCGACGCGCTTGAAGTCCTTGATGTCCTCGCCTGTCGCCGCATCCTTCGCTTTGAGCGGCAGCTGGTCGTAGTTCTTGAGGCTTGCCTCGTAGTCGAGGCCGGCGCCCTTGAAGGCTTCGCGGATGTACTTGTCGACGACGAACTTATCGACGTCGAGACCCTGATCGGCCTTCTTCAGAAGCTTGAGCGTATCGATGGAGGTGCCGACTGCCTGGCGGTATTCGGGCTTCCAGGTCAGGTCGCGCGTCTGCAGTCCGAGCGGACCATGGAAGAGATAGTTCACCTCGGCATCGACGCCGGAGACCTTGGCGATCAGCTCGGAATACTTCTCGGGGTCCTCCTGGAACAGACGCTCTGCTTCGAGCGCTGCACGCAGGTAGGCGACCACGATCTCGGGGTACTTTTCTGCGTAAGCGTTATCGACCAGGGCGCCGTGGAACGTCGGGCCGTTCGCCTGCGAGCCGTCATAGATCTTGCGGGCGAAGCCGCGCCAGGGAAACAGCTCGGCAAACGGGACGAAGTCGGCGTGTGCGTCGATCTGGTTCGACTGCAGTGCGGTGCCGGCGACTTCCGGAGCCTGCGCCGTGATCGTGACGTCCTTATCGGGATCCCAGCCCTGGGCCTTGATCGCGCGCAGCAGGAGGCCGTGCGAGGTCGAGGCGAAGGGTACGGAGATGTTCTTGCCCTTCAGCTCGGAGAGCGACTGCACGGGCGAGGCCGTGGGAACCACGATGCCGTTGCCGCTACCTTTTACGCTGCCCGACAGCACCGTGATGAAGATGCTCTTGCGGCCGGCCTTCTCGTGCGCAACGCCGTTGAACGAGCCGGGGAAATCGGCCATGACGCCGAAGTCGACCTTGCCGGCGATCTGGTCGTTGGTGATGGCGGCGCCGGTGGTGAAGTTGCGCCACTGGATGTCGTAGGTGACGTCCTTGTACTTGCCGTCCTTCGGCAGGTACTTGTCGAGCAGGCCGAGCTCGCGGATGAGCAGGCCGCCGGTCGCGGTGTTGATGGTCGTGTCCTGCGTGCCGACCGCGACGCGGATCGTTTCGCCCGCGTGGGCGATCGACAACAAGCTCGCGGAAAGCGCTGCTCCTGCGAGAAGCGAATAAAGGCGCATTTGATTCCTCACGGTGCTAAGTGCGGATTGAAATTATTCCGGACGCTCCAACCCCTGACGTCCGATGGATCCGCAGCGAAGATGTCGCCTGCGCTAGCAGCTTAGCAACGAAGTAATTCTGAGCTTCTTATGAGCAAAAACAGCAGCAATTAATTGCTGGACGCACTTTGCCGAGCGAACTCAAGCTTCGGCGTGGAGCACGTCGGGCTGCACGATCTCGATGTAGTCGCTGGCGATGGTGATCAGTCCACGACGCTGGAAGCGCGCGAGCGTTGCCGTCACCCATTGACGTGTCGAACCGATGATGCCGGCGAGGTCTTCGTGGGTGATCTTGCGGTCGATGCGACGGCTGTCGGAGCCGTTCGCCTTCGACAGGATCAGCAGCAATTGCGCCAGCCGCGCGGTGACGGAGCGCGTGCCGAGCATCTGGGCCAGCGCCGAGTAGCACTTGCCCTTGGCGACCAGCGCGTCGATCAGGCAGAGCGCGAATGCGGGAATGGTCTCGGCGAGGTGGCGCACGGCGTGACCGGGCAGATGGGCAAGGCGCGTCTGCTCCATGGTGACCGCGGACCACATATGCACGCCGCCGCCGAAGACTTCCGGGCCGCCGACGAAGTGTCCGGGCGTCCAATAGGCGAGCGTCAGCTCCTTGCCGGAGGGACCGATGTAGTAGGTGCGCACGCGCCCCTGCTCGATCAGGAAAATGCCGTTGTGGCGTTCGCCCTGCGTGAAAACGTTCTCGCCGGGGCCGGCCGTATAGACGCGCGATGCCAGGCGCAGGGCCGTGATTTCGGTATCCGACAGCCGCTGAAAAAAGAGCGGGTCGGCTTCCTCGAAGTGGAGCTCGCTGAGATAGATGGCCTGCTGCGGCTTACTCTCACGCCGTGCCGCCAGTGCCAGAGGCACCTCACCCATATCCCGCTCCCCGTTTGTCGCCAGGGTTTGGAGCCTAGCGAAGCGGACGGGGCCACCAACGAAGAAAAATCGATAAGCAAAGTTGCGATTGCGCTGGCGCGCACGGATCACGCGGTCAACCGTGACAGCGCCCACCGTGCAGTCTTGCGGACGTCGGGGTCGGGATCGTGCAGGGACGCCTCGAGGAACGGCGCCGCTGCCTGATCGGCGATCTCGCCGAGGGCGGCTGCCGATTCTTTGCGCAGGTTGACCTCGTCATGACGCAGGTGGAGCGCGATGCGGTGCACTGCGCGGCGGAACTTGAGCTTGCCGAGGCTGCGCGTGGCCTTCAGCCGCACCTGCCAGTATGCGTCGTCGAGGGTGTCGGCGAGGCGGTCGCCTGCGGCGGGCCGGGCGCCAAGTGCGCCGATGGAGTCGGCTGCGGCCTCACGCACGCTCCAGTCCTCGTCGGAAAGGCCGCGGACGATGGTCTCGGCAACGTCGTCGCGGGCGGAAAAGGTGAGGGCGCTGACGGCGGCGCGGCGGACGCGCGGGTCGACATCGTCGGTCGCTGCGATGAGCGCGGGCAAAGATTGGTCGAGCTTGAGGAAGCCGATGGCGCCGACGGCCTCGACGCGGACGTCGGGATCTTTGTCTTCAAGCGCGGTGAGGGCCGGCTGCAAAGTCGCCGTGTGCCGCAGCTCGCGCAAAGCCCGGAGCGCTGCGGCGCGGACGAACGGCCGCGCGTGAGCGACCAGCGGCAGCAAAGGCGGCGCGGCGTTGGTGTCTTTCAACTCGGCGGCGCTGTCGGCAGCGGCAGCGGCGACTTGTTGGTCAGAATCCAGCAGGGCCGCGGCGAGTGCGGTTGCGGCGACCACACCGTCGAACTCGCCGAGCGCCAGGGCGACCTGGCGGCGAACTCCGGCGTCGGCATCGCTCAGCGCCCGCGCGAGCAGCGGTATGGCTTGCGGATCGCCGCTGTCGGCCAGCTCCATGATGGCGACGCGGCGCTCGCCGGCATCGCCATCGGCAAGCCTCTGTGCGACGTCGTCGAGGTCGCTGTAGCTTTCGAACAGTTCGGCCACGGGGCTCACTTCAAAAGGTACGGAATATTGACGGTCACGGCGCCGGTCGGGCAATCCGCGGCGCACGGCATGCAGTACCAGCACTCGTCGTAGGCCATGTAGGCCTTGCCCGTCGCTTCGCTGATGCGCAGCACGTCGAGCGGGCAGACGTCGACGCACACGGTGCAGCCTTTGTCGGCGATGCACTTGTCGTTGTCGACGACGACAGGGACCGACGTTGGAGCATAGGCTAGCGGCATAGTGTTTCCTCAGGCGGTGGCGCGCGCACGCACGCGCTGCTTGTCGTAGATGTCGCGTTCCTCATCGGCGATGGGCACGACGTATGGATCGACGGCGCGCTTCTCGCTGGTCATGCGGCCATCGCGCTTGGACAGCAGTGTGTGGCAGAACCAGTCGGCGTCGTTCTTCTCGGGGTAGTCGGTGCGCAGGTGATAGAGACCCCAGCGGCTTTCTTCGCGATATAGCGATGCGTGGGCCGCCATGTCGGCGCAGTCGAGGATGGAGCTGGCTTCGAGCGCGCGCAGCAGCTCGTGGGCGTTGCGGGCGATCATGGCGCTGTCCATGTCCTCGCGCACCTCGGCGAAGCGCTGCTGCGCCAGCTCGAACTTGGCGGTGACCTTGGGCGGCTGCAGGTAGTCGTTCACGAGGCGGCGCGTCTTGTATTCGATCTGGTTCGGCGGAATGCCGTCCTCGCGCTTCGTCGGCGCCAGCACGCGCTCGCGCTCGCGCTCGACGTCGGCGGCGTCGAAGGCGGCCAGCTCGGTGCCGCTGGCGTACTGCGCGGCGTCTGTGCCTGCGACGCAGCCGTTGGTGAACGCGCCAAGCATGTAGTTGTGCGGAACGCTCGCCATGTCGCCGGCAGCGTAGAGGCCGGGAACGGTCGTGCGCGCGAACTCGTCGACGAACACGCCCGACGCGCTGTGGCCGCTGCAGAAGCCGATCTCGGAGATGTGCATCTCGATCATGCTGCGGCGATAGTCGGTGTGGCGTCCAGCATGGAAGGTGCCGCGACTCGGGCGCTCGACGCGATGCAGGATGTCCTCGATCTCGCCGACCGTCTCAGGATGCAGATGGTTGAGCTTGAGGAACACCGGGCCGTTGCCCGACTGCAGCTCGTTGTAGAATTCCAGCATCATCTGGCCCGACCAGTAGTCGCATTCGATGAAGCGCTGGCCCTTGTTGTTGGCCGTATAGGCGCCGAAGGGTCCGGCGACGTAAGCGCAGGCGGGGCCGTTGTAGTCCTTGATCAGCGGATTGATCTGGAAGCACTCGAGGTTCGCGAGCGCGGCACCGGCGTGATATGCCATCGCGTAGCCGTCGCCAGAATTAGCGGCGTTCTCGTAGGTGCCAAACATGTAACCCGATGTCGGCAAGCCGAGGCGGCCGGCGGCGCCCATGCACAGGATGACCGCCTTGGCGCGGATGACAAGCAACTCGCCGGTCCGCGTGTTGACGGCGATGGCGCCGGCGATGCGGCCGTCGCCGGTCAGCAGGCGGGTCGCCATGAAGCGGTTGGAGATGAGCAGACGTGCGCGCCGCAGCTGGCGGTAGAGTGCCTTCTTGACGGTCTCGCCGTTCGGCATCGGCAACACGTACGTACCGATGTGATGCACCTTCTTCACCGCGAAGTCGCCATTGGCGGTCTTCTGGAAGCGGATGCCGAAGCTGTCGAGTTCCTCGATGATCGAGTAGCAATTCTGCGCGTACTTGAGGACGGCCTTCTGGTTGACGATGCCGTCGTTGGCGATGGTGATTTCCTTGGTGTACTGCTCGGGCGTGGCGTAGCCGGGAATGACGGCGTTGTTCAGCCCGTCCATGCCCATGGAGATGGCGCCGGACCGCTTCACGTTGGCCTTTTCGAGCAGGATGACGTTCGCCTTCGGATCGGCGAGCTTGGCCTTGAGCGCGGCCATAGGGCCGGCGGTGCCGCCGCCGATCACCAGCACGTCGCAGCTGATCTCGCTCTGCTTATCGACGATCTCGTCCATGCGTCCTGTCTTCGGTGAATGCGCCGCTGTGGGGCGTGATGAAGTCGTCGATCTGCGGGCGCTGGGCGAGGTCGAGCAACATTGCCCAGGGAAAAACTCCACCGTGTGCGTCCGACGAGAATGCGATGTGGATGCCGTAACCCGCGTCCGTAACCTCGGTGATCTTAAGGCCGTGCGGCACGGCGTTGCGTCCATCGAGGCGGCGGCGCCGCGCGAGTGCACCGGGGCATTCGGCCCATAGCATCGCAGCGGCGACGATGCGTTGGCGGCCGTCGTCCAGAGCGATGCCGAGGCTCTCGCCGTCGTCGAGGACCGAGAGATTTGATGCGATCATTCGGACCTTTGGGCCGTTCAACGGCTTCAAGGCCGGGAAGATGGCCGGTCACGGTGTCGGCCAACAGCAATTAATTGCCAGCGGCGGCACGGCAAAAAGAAAGGCCGGTCACACTGAACCGGCCTTCATTCGTCATAACGACAGATCGCGTCAGAGCTTGCGGTTGATCTCGTCGGCTGCGTCGTTGGCGCCCTTCTTGATCTCTTCCTTGACTTCGCCGACAGCGACCTGCGCCTTGCCCTTCAGGTCCTGCACGGCGCCCTTTACCTGCAGCTCCTCGGAGCCGACGGCCTTGCCGACGCCTTCCTTGATAGAGCCTGCGGCCTGGTTGGCATAGCCGGTAACCTTGTCTGCGGTGCTGCCCATGGGACATATATCCTTCGATGACGGGGTGCGGTCGTGGCCGCTCATATGTTCAACGCGCGTGTATCGCGATCGTTCCAATTGCGACGTTGCGCTCGCCCCGTTCCGCTGCTTCCGCACCTGCCATTTAGGCGGGCACGTTGCTTCGTGAGCGGAAGGGTGACAGGGTCGCCGGATGGTCAGCAAACAATTCGTGCCGTTCGGTGGAGTCCATGGGTGGCTCGCCGAGATAACGCTCTCGCGGAAGAGCTCCAAACCCGGGTTCGTGAAATCCGGACTTGTGACCGAGAGCTACTACGTTGCGGAGCCGAACGAATACACGGCATTGTCCGCGATACGATCGCACACCGATGCGGGTACCGACGCCATCCTTACGTCCCGACGGTCGTTGTCGCGGAATGAGGTCATGCGGCTGGGTCTAAAGCCGGGCCAAGTAAAGATGGTCTGATATAGGCCTGTTGAGCGCTGATGTTAGCCAGCTGACGCTGGGTCAGTGAACCGCTGCTTCCGTTACCTCATCGGTCCACACTTTGAAGCCTTCGAGCTTGTTGGGACCGAAGGTCGTCGTCATGGCGACGTCGGCCGCGTCGCGTCCACGCGCGATCAAGACGCGCCCAATGCGCGGCACGTTGTTGCGCGGATCGAACGTGTACCAGCGACCACCGATGTAGGCTTCGAACCAGGCGGCGAAATCGCCGGGCGGGTAGGGCGGAGGTGTGCCGACGTCGCCGAGGTATCCGGTGCAATAGCGCGCCGGAATGTTCAGGGCGCGGCAGAAGGCGACAGCAAGGTGTGCATAGTCGCGGCAGACGCCGCGCTTGTCAGCATAGGCTTGCGAGGCGGAGCGCGTGACGCTCGCGTGCGAATAGCCAAATTCAATGTGCTTGTGGACGAAATCGCAGATGGCCTGCACGCGGCCCCAGCCGGGCTTGGCGTGGCCGAACAACTTCCAGGATAGATCGAGAAGCTGGTCGCTGTCGCAGAAGCGGCTAGCGAGGAGGAAGACGAGCGCTTCCTCGGGTAAATCCTCGACTGGAATTTGCGGCGCGTTTGGGACGACCGGGTCGGGTCTGCCCGTGTCCGTGATGACGACGTTGGTCGAGATGCTGACTTTGCCCTTAGGGGCAACGATCCTGCAGCACCAGTTGCCGAACCCGTCGCGATAACCCGAGATTGGTACGGGTGGAGTGATCACGATGTGGTCGGGGGCTGCGAGGCCGGCGACGCGGGTGAAGTGAATGTTGAGCATCAAGATGGCGGGTGTCGGTTGAGGGAAGGCATACTGCAGCTCGTAGCCGACACGGAGTTTCATCTAGCCATCCTGTTTGAGCCCATCGGCTGGTGCCGACCGCTGTAGGGACCATAGGCTCTGCTCGGCCAATTAGCGAATTGTCGAGATGGGCACCGACGCTTGGCTACCTTGGAACACTAAAGAGATAAGCCTTTCGGCGTCTGGTCAGTCCACGGAGGCGTTGGTAGAAAAGCGGTGGTCTCCTCGCCGAGAATAGCGCTGCGCGTGGGCCTTAGCCGTCATCTCCAAAAACGCTGTCGAGGACGTCTTGCAAAAGATGCACATGCGGACACACACGTTCCTCGCAGGCGGGGGCGAGGCTGCCGAGATCATCGGAAACTTCGACTGGGCAAGCACCAACCTGGGGCCGGTTGAGAGCTGGCCCGGATACCTACGCAGTTCGCTGGCGCTGATCCTGCGCTCACCCGTTCCGATCGTGACGCTGTGGGGCGAGGACGGCATCATGATCTACAACGACGCTTATTCGGTGTTCGCCGGAGGACGTCACCCGGCGCTGTTCGGGTCGAAGGTCCGGGAAGGCTGGCCCGAGGTCGCGGCGTTCAACGACAATATCATGAAGGTGGGGCTGGCCGGGGAGACGCTGGCGTACCGCGAATTTGCGCTGACGCTCTACCGACACGGGGGCAAAGCCGAACAAGTCTGGCTCGACCTCGATTATTCGCCCCTGCTCGATGATGATGGCGTTCCGGCCGGCGTCATGGCCATCGTGGTGGAGATCAGCGAAAGAGTGCATGCCAAGGCCGCGCTCGATGCCGAGCGCGAGGGCCTGAAGCGCATGTTCGAGCAGGCGCCGGGCTTTATCGCCGTCGTCAGCGGGCCGACGCATCAGTTTACAATGGCGAACGACGCCTATCGTTCGCTGGTGGGGCATCGCGACCTCGTAGGAAAGAGTGTCGCCGAGGCGTTGCCCGAAGTCGTAGAGCAGGGATTTGTCGAGCAGCTCGACAGCGTCTTTGCGTCGGGAGCGCCGTACGTTGGGCGGCACGTCGCGGTCAAATTGCAACAAAGCGTTGATGGTAGCCCGGACGAGCGTGTGCTCGACTTCATCTATCAGCCCATCGTTGCCAGTGACGGCGCAACCTCGGGAATTTTCATCCAGGGTAATGACGTCACCGAGCAGGATAAGATCGAGCGCGACAACGCGCGACTTTTCCAGGCGACGGAACGAGAGGTTGCCGAACGGCGCCGGGCCGAGATTGCGCTTCAATCTCTCAACGACACGCTCGAGCAGCGGGTCATCGACGAGGTCTACGCGCGCTCGCAAGTGGAAGAGCAGCTGCGGCAGATTCAAAAGATGGAGGCGGTAGGCCAGTTGACCGGCGGCATCGCTCACGACTTCAACAACATGCTCGCCGTCATCATGGGCGGTCTCAATCTCCTCAAGCGTAAGCTCGCGCGCGGCGAAACTGACGTCGAGCGCTTCGTCGAAGCGGCGATCGACGGCGCCAAGCGCGCGGCGACGCTGACGCAGCGCTTGCTCGCCTTCTCGCGGCAGCAGCCACTGTCACCGGAAGCGCTTTCGCCAAATCGGCTTGTCGCGAGCATGAGCGAGTTGATGACGCGCACGCTGGGCGAGCAGGTGCAAGTCGAAACGGTTCTCGCCGCCGGCCTGTGGCAGGTCAGGGCCGATCCGGCGCAGCTGGAGAGCGTGATCCTGAACCTCGCCGTCAACGCGCGTGACGCGATGCCGGGCGGCGGCAAGCTGACAATCGAAACGCAGAACGCGTTCGTCGACGACGCCTATGCGCGGCAATATTCCATAACACCCGGGCAATATGTGCTCATCGCTGTTGCCGACACGGGCACCGGGATGACGCCCGAGGTGATGGCGAAGGCGTTCGACCCGTTCTTCACCACCAAGGAAGTGGGCAAGGGAACCGGGCTCGGTCTCAGCCAAGTCTATGGCTTCGTTCGCCAGTCGGGTGGCCACGTCAAAATCTATTCCGAGCTGGGCATCGGTACTTCAGTCAAAATCTATCTGCCCCGGCACTACGGAGATGCCGAACGTATCGAGGAAGTCGGCCGCCTCGCCAACATCCATCGCGGGCTCAGCAGCGAAGTCGTTCTCGTGGTTGAGGATGACAAGCGCGTGCGAACCGTTTCGCTCGAGTCATTGCAGGAGCTTGGCTACACGGTGCTGGAAGCGGAAAGTCCGTCGCATGCGCTGCGCATCCTTGATGGCGGCGAAAGGGTCACGCTACTGTTCACCGATGTGGTGATGCCGGAGATGTCAGGGCGCCAGCTTGCGGATCGTGCGCGGGAGAGGCGACCAGACCTGAAGGTGCTCTACACAACCGGCTATACACGCAACGCCATCGTGCACAACGGCATGCTCGACGCGGGGACGAACCTCATCACCAAGCCGTTCAGCATTGAGGATCTCGCGGTGAAGATCCGCAAGATCCTCGATGAGTAGGGCCAGACCGACGTCTAAACCGGCAACACGAGCGGCTTGTTGTTGGGGAACTGGGCGATCACCGATTTGTCGATCTTCAGCGTCTGAGAGACCATCTCCGGTGGTGTGTGCGTGATCCAATCGGAGAGGGAGACGTCGGCGAAGTGATCGCTGCGGAACACTTCCAGGTAGACCAGATCTTCCTTGCCGGTGTTCTTGAGGTAGTGGCCAAGCGACTTTTTCACGTAGCCGATGTCGCCAGGATTGAAGTTCTGCGTGACCGCGTTGGGTCCGGTGTTGAAGACCGTCACCTCGGCCTGCCCGGAGATGATGTAAAGCCACTCGTCGGCGTTGGGGTGCCAGTGCATTTCGCGCATTCCGCCCGGATGAACGGTGACCTGGGCGGCGGCGATCGTTTTCGAGATTTCGAAATTCGAGCTGTCGGCGATGCGCACCTCGCCGCCCTTGGTTTTGCGGACCGGCGCGAGCTCATTCAGCTGGAAGGCGCTGCGCAGTTTGGGTTCACCAGCGTTCGCTTGCGCCGACCGCTGGTCCGGTTCGATCGGTCCCGGCAAAGCGCCCTGGAAAATGTAGAGATCTTCGAGGGGGATCTTCTTAAAGGTGTCGGCCGGCACGCCGAAGTTCATGGCGAGGACGTCGGGCGGCGTATGCGCGAACCAGTCCGTGACCAGCAGCGTGGTGTATTCCGAAGCGCGGCCCTCGTCGAAGCAGATGATGAACTCGCACCCGTCGTCGCCGACGCCCTGCAACGAATGCGGAAGGCCTGACGGGAAATACCACAGGCCGCCCTTGCTCACGTCCTCGACGTTGGCGGCGCCTGTCTTGTCGATGGTGGTGATGCGGCAGATGCCCTCGGTAACGTAGGCCCACTCGCCGAACTGATGCCAGTGCATCTCGCGGATGCCGCCCTTGGTCAGGCGCATGTTGACGCCGGCGATCTCCTCGGAAATCTGGAAGTCGTATTGCGTGACCTGGCGCGCCCAGCCGCCGTTCTGAATACGCCGCGGCGCGTTGTTAAAGCTGGCCCAGAACAGCGGCATGCTGCCGACATCGGTCGGTGGCGGCGAGAGCGCTCCGGGAAACTGGTCGGCGAGCGAGGAATTGTGCGGGCCGGGATCGGAGGTGCTGCGCCCGTGGGCGTTGAGCGCACCCAGCGGGGGCTGATCGGGGTTGCCGTATGTATTGGCGCGGGCGGCGGTGGAGGCAACGACGCCGCCGGCGACGGCGGCCGAAAGCATGGATCGGCGGGAAATGGGCTTCATCGGAATACTTTGCTCCTGGCGCATGGGACAGGGGCGAAGCTAGCGTGTCCCATTTCGCGGGCAGGCGGCGACTTTCCGGAATGGCGAACGATGTGTTCCCAGGGGCCGGGCAAGTTTTCATCGGCTTCGATCGATGAGGCCAATGTGTCCAAAGCAGATCGCGCAGCGGTTGTGCTGCATGTCCGGCCGCGGCGCGAGTAGGGAGATATTCACCGTAGCGGCTGTGCGATTATGGCGTGCCTAAATTCCCGTCAGGGCCTGGTCGAGATCGGCGATGAGATCGTCGGGGTGCTCGACGCCGATCGACAAGCGGATGGTCGCGTCGCTGAGGCCAATGGCGGAGCGAACCTCGACCGGCACGCCGGAATGCGTGGTCGACGCGGGGTGGCACACAAGCGACTCGGTGCCGCCGAGACTGACGGCGAGCTTGAAGATCTCGAGCCGGTTGAGAAATTTGAAGGCGTTCTTCTCACCGCCTTTGATG
>CALRVN010000050.1:0-13886 GCA_943371625.1 Hyphomicrobium sp. CS1GBMeth3 | reverse complement strand
AAGGCCAGCTCCGCGGGAGCGACTTCTTCGCCGTCAGCAAATACCCCAACATGCACTTCAAGAGCCGCAGCATCCGCGGCAAGTCGACGACGAGCTACGACCTGACCGGGGACATGACAGTGAGGGGCGTCACGCGGCCAATTACCCTCCACGTCGAGTTGCAGAAACCCGACGCTACGGGCGTCCGTCAAATGCACGCGACGACCCGCATCCGCCGCAGCGACTTCAACATGACGGCTCTGGAATTCCTCGTCGGCGACACGGTGCAGATAGACATCCGGTCACCCCTCGTCCCTGCGCGTTAGCTGCTTTCTGTGCAAAGCCGCTCTGGGTCGAACGAGCGCGTAGAATCATCACTCGGTAAGCTTTACTGCGTAGCTTGCAGCCAACACCTAACGTTGGACGACCATGTCCGCACCTCGCTGCCACGGCTGCAAAACCACGCTCGAGTTCGACATCTCGATGGCTTTCCAGCCCATCGTCGACGTTGATGCGCGAAATGTCTTCGCCTACGAGGCTCTCGTCCGCGGTGCTGATGGAGCATCCGCCGCGAGTGTGCTCGCCCGTATCACGGACGAAAACCGCTACGCCTTCGACCAGCGCTGCCGAACCCGCGCGATCGAGCTTGCAGCCGAGCTTGGCATGCAAACGATGCTCAGCATCAATTTCATGCCCAACGCCGTCTACGAGCCGAGCCGCTGCCTGCGCACGACGCTGGAGGCGGCACATCGAACCGGCTTCCCTATAGAGCGCATCATCTTCGAAACCACCGAGGACGAGAAGGTCGCCGACGCAAACTATCTCAAGTTCATCTTTGCCACCTACCGCAATGAAGGTTTCAAGACCGCCATCGATGACTTCGGTGCCGGCTATGCCGGATTAAGCCTCCTCGCCGACTTTCAACCGGACATCATAAAGATCGATATGACGCTGGTCCGCAACATTGCCGGCGACCGCCCGCGTCAGGCGATCGTGGGCGCGCTGGCCGCCATCGGCAACTTACTCGGTATCAAGGTTATTGCCGAAGGAATTGAGAGCAAGAGTGAGGCGGTTGTACTCCGCCGTCTCGGCATTAGCCTGATGCAAGGGTACCTCTTCGCCGTGCCTGCTTTCCAAGCGCTCCCTGCCGTCGACTTCGACACGCTGCTGCTGGACCAGAAATCCGCCCGCGGAGCCGCGTGAGGGACGCAAAGAGAGAGGTCGAAAGGCTCTCTGGCGCCAATCCTTCCTCACCCGCTGAACGGGACTTTCGCAATAACCTTCCCCGACGCGTCAGCGATCTCAAACGCGGACTCGACCCGGGCGGGTGCCTCCTCGACCGCCTTGTCGAGCAGCATCTCGGCCCCGGCCCGGCGCGCGTCGGCAATCGCCTCATCGAGGCTGCCGAACTCGAGGCCCTGCTGGTCCTTCTCCAGGCCAGCGTGAGAACGAACATGGAAATAGAAGAGTGGCATCGGTCATCCCGGCGAAGAAATTGTCTAACTTTCCGCCACGGCCCCGGTTCCCGCCCCGGGCAACATTAATGGGCGCAGCCGGAAAAGCCTGCCCCCTCCTGACCCCGCGGCGGCCATAGGGATGTCATCCCTTAACGGCAATCTGCCGCCGGATGTTGGTGGATTTGGCGCAGCTGGGCTAAAGTAGAAGGTCATTACTTCCGGAGATTGACCATGGCGGCCTCGCCGCTTCGCGTATTGAATGTTTTGCTCGCTGGAGCCGTTCTGCTCCCGCCCGTCCCCGCCTTTGCAGGCTCCGGCGCCGAGATCGGCGACGCCCGCACCATCGTCAGCCTCGTCAAGGCCGACTTTGACAAGGAGGAGCGGGACCTCGAGGTCGGAGACGTCGTCCGCCAGGACGAAGTCATCGAAGTCAGCAACGATGGCCGCGGCGAGTTCCGCCTCAACGACGATACGAAGCTCGCACTCGGCCCCGGCGCGCGCATGGTGCTGGATAGGTTCGTCTACGACAGCGACAAGAAATCCGGCTCGATCATTCTCGACCTGACGACGGGCGCGTTCCGCTTCATCACCGGCATCGCCGCCAAGAAGAGCTACGAGATCCGCACGCCCAACGCATCGATCACGGTGCGCGGCACGATCTTCGATGTCTACGTGCTCCCCGATAAGAGTTCATGGCTGCTGCTGCACGAGGGCGCCATCGAGGTGTCGTCGTCAGGCAAAGGCAAGAACGTCTGCCGCGTGCTCGATCGTCCCGGCCAGCTCATTCGCATAGACGGCGACGCCAACGTCGGCGATCCGGTGAACTGGAAAGACATGCCGGGCCGCGACGCGGCCGATTTCGACGTTGCTTTCCCCTTCGTCGCGAATGTGCCGGAGATCGAACCGGTGCCCACGACCTCGCGTGACGGCGTCCTCGAAGCTTCGTTCCCTCCCGCCGCAGACCAGGCGTGCATCAACAGCAAGCCGAAGTCGATCAAGGCGGACGACGACGACAAGCCGAGGAAGAAGAAGCCCATCAAAGCCGACGACGAGCCGAAAAAGCCCAAGAAGCGCCAGGCATCGAACGACGACTACGATCCGCCCCCGCGCAAGAAGCGCCCGCCGAAGTACGAAAAAGAAGACGATGACTACGGCGGCGGCGCACGCGCGACCGACATCATCATCCGAGGCGGCATCGGTCTCGGCGGCTACGGTGGCGGTCGGCCCGGCGGCGGCGGCGGATATGGCGGTGGTCGCTAGCCCGACCGCCCCCCGTCACTCGCAGGCAACCGATGGCATCCTGAGGTCTCCCCGTTCGGGGAGATGCTGAGCAGCGGCTACTTCTTCTCCAGCAGCAGCTTTGCGCGCCCGAGGATCGCGTCCTTCAGCGGGTCCCACAGCTTGCGCAGCAGCGCCGGCAGCATCACCTCGAGCCGCACCACGCTGTCCTCGACTTCGAGAGAACCGGGAATCGCCTGTCCCATCGCGCGCACGACGAACGGCATCTTGTTGTCGGCCCACGGCTGCTGCTCCAACGTCAGCAGGCTATTGGTCGGCAGACCTTGCAATCCGGACTGCAGACGGCGCAGCGCCTCCGCCTTGCCCAGCGAGTGCGGGATCGAAACCACCACTGGCTCTGCCATCGATCACCTCCGACTTGCGTTTTCAATATTGCGGCTGAGGCTAAATAAGACCTGAGGAGCCTTTCCACCAAGGGCTTTGAAAGCTCTGGGCCGGCTTCCCGGTTCCGTCATGGCCGCTTTGCCGTGCCCGGCAAGCGCACTATCTCTCTGCTAATATTACCGCGAATCGAGGCTCCATGGCACGTCGAAGCGGCAGCGCCGACCTTCCCCTGCACTCCGGCCGCGTTCCCGCGTGGTTGGCGCAGCGCATGGCGACGCTCGGCGCAATCATCGCGCAAACCATCGTTCACCACTACGGCCGAGACGAGTTCCTGCGACGCCTTTCGCATCCGTTCTGGTTCCAGTCCTTCGGTGCCGTGATGGGCATGGATTGGCATTCGTCCGGCATCACCACCAGCGTCATTGGCGCCATGAAGCGTGGGCTCACCCCGCTCGGGCCGGAACTCGGTATCCACGTCTGCGGCGGTCGCGGAAAAAGCTCGCGCAGAACGCCGGACGAACTGACGGCGCTTGGCGATCGCATCGGCCTCGACGCGCCCGCCCTGACGCGCGCGAGCCGTCTCGTGGCGAAGGTCGACAGCGCCGCCGTGCAGGACGGCTTCGAGCTATATCTGCACGGGTTCTTCGTCACCGATGACGGCAAGTGGACGGTCGTGCAGCAGGGCATGAACGGCGATGCGCGCCAGGCCCGCCGCTACCACTGGCACTCGGGCGACCTGCGCGATTTCGTCGACACGCCGCACAGCGCCATCGACGGACCCTCTCAAGGCAGCATCGTCAATCTCACCGACAAACGCGCGGCCTCCTCGCGCAGCGCACAGCTCGAGCTGCTCGGCGATCTCGGCCCTGACCGCATCGCCGACGAATATGCAGCGCTGATCGAGACTCCCTCCGACCAGCCGACGTTGCCGCACCTTTTCATGCCAGGCCATCACGACGTGCGCTCCTCGGACGTCTTCGTGCGCCGTCTCCATGGCACGTTGGCCGCCGCCGCTGAGCGCGGTCCCATCGACTTTCCCGAGCTGCTGCTGACACCCGGGGTCGGTGCGCGAACCGTGCGCTCCCTCGCCATGGTCGCCGAGGTCGTGCACGGCGCGCCGTATCGTTTCGAGGACCCTGCCCGCTTCTCGCTCGCTCACGGCGGCAAGGACCGGCATCCCTATCCCGTGCCGATCAAGGTCTATGACGAGACCATTCGCGTCCTTAAATCCGCCGTCGAGAGCGCCAAGCTTGGACGCGACGAAACGTTGGACACGCTGAGGCGTCTCGATACGCAGGCACGCGTCTTGGAGCGCACCGCTACGGGACCGTCCTTTGACTCAATCGTTGCCGGCGAGCGCGCCGCCTCACCCGACCTCGACGGCCGCTCCGTATTCGGCTGGGAACGCGACCTCACCCCACCCAAATCCCGCTCGGCCTAACGCACCTGGCTATCTGCGCGTCCAGCGGCAGAGCACTATTGCTTTTCGCAGCTCGTCTCTTCAGCAATGCACTTGTTCAACCAGCTCTCGTACTTGGCGATGTTTGTATAGACGCCGTACTTGTAAGCCTCGGCACAGCCCACGCCCCAGCTGACGACCCCGACCAATCGCCCCGGAACAGTCGCGGGACCGCCGCTGTCACCTTTGCAGGAGTCCTGCCCTCCAAGGTCCTTGCCTGCACAGAACATCTTGTCCGTGATCTGCCCATCATAACTTGCCGGGCCGTTGCACTTTTTAAAGGGCACGACGGGGACGCTCACTTCCTTCAGCTTGGTGGCAGCGGAGCCGAGCTCGGTCAGACCCCAACCGGATACAGTCACCTCATCGCCATCCTTGAGCTTCGAAGCCGCCTCAGATGCTTGAAGAAACGTGATCGCCTCTCCGGTAGCCTGCTCGGAGAGCTTGATGAGTGCGATGTCGTTCTTGGCTGAGACGAAGGGCGCGTCCTGCTCAGGCGTATAGGCGCGATGAACGAAGATCGCGGCGCTCTTCGTCCGCTTGCCCCCTGATTGTAGGTCGCTGGTCCCGCTCAGCACATCCACCTGACCGGGCTTGGTGCCGCCATCGACGCAATGCGCCGCTGTCACCACCCAGTTGGGCTTCACCAGGCTGCCGCCGCAAAACTGCGCGTCGGCGTTGTCCGGCATGTCCGACGCGAGGAGGGCCACCTGCCATTTGTGCTCCCCCCACTTTGCAGGCTTGCCGCCGAAAATCTTCCTGACGCCGACAGCAACCCCCTTTTGCCGCTCCTTGACAAACTGCAGGGGCTTGGAGCCCTTCCCCGCCACGGGCTCGGCACCACCGGCAACCGCAAACAAAGCGACCGAAACGGCCACGACAACGAACGTGACGCCACCAGCGAGCGGGCGTCGACCTCTCGAACTCAACATCGCTACCACCTTCAAAAATGACTTCACCTAATTGCGATAAACAGTCGATCGCGCTGGTCGGGTCGCGCCGGCTTTTCGCCTGTCGCTGGCAACGAGATCGAGATGCTTGGAGACGACACCCCGCTCTCGCGCAGCTTTCGCCTGATCTGCAGAGCCTTGAGAAAAAGGATCTGGTCGCGCTCTCGCTCGCTTCTGTCGGGTGGCGCGATCGGCGCGATCGTCACGGAAACAAGCGCACGCGACATGTCGAGTGGACCTTTGCCAAGTTTGTCGAGAGTATCCTTGAGTTTGCCAAGGTCGAAGGCTTCGACGTGAGACATCGCCGACCTGTCACCGTAAACCGACTCGAGACTGGTGATGGTGACACGGTCGCCCATCAGATCGCCCTCGCTCGTCGGAGCGAACTCTGCAAACAAGCTCGTCCGAGAGCGCTCTGCGCGACCTGAATTCAGCGCGTTCTTGGCATACACAGTCGTTGATGCACCTGCTTCATCAGAGATCTTTAGCTCCGACCATGCGGACACCCCATCGAGATGACGTGTGATGACCTTCACCGTTAGACCTTCCGAGAGCGTACCGAGCGGTGTTGCATCCTTGTCGGCGCTAGCGAACACTTCCAAAGGCTTTGTCGTCTCGGCCAGTAGCTCGGTCGTGAAGCCGGCTTGGAGTTCGCGGTTGTTGATGACGGGAAAGGCCAAGCCCTCTCCGCGCACCGAACGCACGTGGTCCAGGGGAATTGCGACGCGGAAGTGCTCATCCGGAATCCAGGCAATCGCTCCACTAGTCGGTTGCGCTTCAGCGATAGCGCTGACGACCTTCGCGTTGGAGTGCTCTTTCATCCACCTTCTGGCCGCGCCGGAGTGCTTGCTCGCGGGCCAGCGATACAGAAAGTCCTGAATGACGGCGCGGTCGCCCGTAGCTAAGGCTTCATTCCAGGTTCTCTTGGCGCGTTGGATGACAGTATCGTCGGGCACGGGGTAAAAATCGCCGAACGCCGCAAAGCTTGTCTCCGTGACTTGCGTACTGCCAACGTTGCGCTCGTCCTTCAGCACGCCGAAGCTAACGTCTTGCAAAATCCTCAAAACGTCCGCTCCGGGCTTCGTGAAGTGAATGTTGAGATGCTTTGTATAAAGGCTGTTCTCGTTCTCATTGATTGAGGAGTCGGCCGTTCGTCCCAGGTAGGTCGCGTATCCGATAAGCAACTGCGGCGGTGGCGCGCGCATCTTGCCTTCCTCGATGCCGGCGCCCTTTGGCACGCCACCCGTCTCGCGCACAACGAGCGCGGAATTGTCCCGACAGGCATCGAGAAACACCATGCTCATGGCCGGCCCCTTAATTCGCATCCAATCTAGAACCGATTGGAGCGGGACCGCCTGCAGCGTCAAATCATCGTAGAGTATAGGCTTGGGGATGTTAGCCGGAGCAAGATAGTTCAATCCCTCATACTGGAACCCGTGCCCCGAGAAATACACGAGCGCCACGTCTTCCGGAGACAGTGAGCGCCCAAAGGCCTTCAGGCGGTCCCAGATTTCGACGTCGGTCTCATCGAGAGAGTAAGTCACGTCGAAGCCGATATCTTTCAGCTTCTTGCCAAACGATCGCGCGTCCTCGAGTCCACTGGGGAGCCGATCGAGATGCGCGTAGCTCGTCACACCTATGACGAGGGCCTTCTTGGAAAGGTCGGCCTCATCCAAATAATTAGATTGCGCCCCGGCCGCGGACGCGAACATCCAAACGAAAACTGATGCGGCGCATATTGCAGCCAACAACCGCACAAACATCTTCCGAACCAAATTTTTTAGCCGACCAAAAACATCAATAGAGAATATGGAAGAATTGGCATGGGCGCCGGCGAGCGTCAATAAGCTTCATGGAGATCGGGATGGCCTGACGACGCGAAACACGTTCAGTCGACGGTCTCGACTTCGCTCCGCGGCGCAATGCTGGAGCGCACGACGGACTCGGTGAGGTCCGACGAGCACAGCTCGATGAAGCGATAGGCGAACCCGCGCAGATAGCGGCCCTGACGCACGGCGATGCGCGACGTGTTCCGCTCGAACAGTCCCTGCGTCGGCAGCAGTTTCAAGCCCGGATCGCGCTTCTCGTCGTAGGCCATCGACGCGACGATGCCGACGCCGAGGCCAAGCTCGACGTAAGCCTTGATCACGTCAGCGTCGAGCGCCGTCATGATGATGTCGGGAACGATGCCAGCCTTCTCGAACGCCTGATCGATCCGCGGACGGCCCGTAAAGCCTCGGTCGTAAGTGATGATCGGATATTCAGCGAGCGCCGCCAGGGTCAGCGGCTGAACCTTCTCAAGCTCATGCCCCGCCTGCACGATCACCGCGTGATCCCACGAGTAGTACGGGAACGCCACGACGTCGGCATTCTCTTCCAGCGCCTCGGTAGCAACGCCGATGTCGGCGCTGCCGTCGAGCAGCATGGCGGCGATTTCTTTCGGGCTCGCCTGATGCAGCACGAGGTGCACCTTGGGGAACAACTTCTTGAACTTCACCACCACCTGCGGCAGCGCATAGCGCGCCTGTGTGTGCGTGGTCGCGACCTTCAGCTCGCCCTGCTCGCTGCTGGCGAACTGCTCGGCAAGCTGCTTGATGTTCTTGGCATCGAGCAGCATGCGCTCGACGACGACGACCAGCTCCTTGCCAGGTTCGGTCAGCCCCAGGAGTCGCTTGCCGCGCCGGATGAAAAGCTCGACGCCGAGCTCGTCCTCCAGATCCTTGATGTGCTTGCTGACACCGGACTGTGAGGTGTAGAGCGCGTTTGCGACGTCGGTCAGGTTGAACTTGCGGCGGACGGTTTCGCGTATGATGCGAAGCTGCTGGAAATTCACTTCTGCGCCTCTTGCTCGAAGACCTGCAGCCGCGAGCTGACTAGGCGGACGGGCTGGCCGGCGGCAAGCTTAAGCTCCGAAAGTTTCTGCGCCGATAATTCGACCTCGAAGAACTGCTGGTCCGCCGCTTTGCCGTGCCCATTGCCGTTGGTGTAGCCAGCCGCCGGCGGTGCGCTCAGCTCAACGCGGGCGACCGCACCCACGTCGAGAATGCGGCTGATCGTTGCCGGGACGCCGATGGTGCTGCCGTTCCCGTCGGGCAGGATTTCGAGCTCGTGCGGGCGCGCGAATGCCACCACATCCTTGCCTGTCGTCGCAATTCCACCAGCGATCGGAAGAAAGCTATCGCCGACCCGCAGATGATCGCCTTGAACGTGGCCGCTGAACTTGTTGACCGCGCCGAGGAACGAATAGACGAACGGTGTCGCCGGCTTGGCATAAACGTCACGAACCGAACCGGATTGCTCGACCTTGCCGCGGTTCATCAGCACCAGCCTATCGGCGAGTTCTACGGCCTCGTCCTGGTCGTGCGTGACGAACAGCGACGTGATGTGCAGCTCGTCGTGCAGGCGCCGCAGCCAGCGCCGCAGCTCCTTGCGCACCTTCGCATCGAGAGCACCAAACGGCTCATCGAGCAGCAGCACGCGCGGGCGCACGGCCAGCGCACGCGCCAGCGCGATGCGCTGCCGCTGACCACCGGACAGCTGCGAGGGATATCGGTCGGCCAGCCAGTCGAGCTGCACCAGCTCAAGCAGCTCCTTGACGTTGCGCTTGATCTCTTTCTCGCTGAGCCGCACCCGGCGCGGCTTCACGCGCAGCCCGAAGGCGACGTTGTCGAATACCGTCATATGCCGGAATAGAGCATAGTGCTGGAACACAAACCCGACTTGCCGCTCGCGGACATCCGCGTCCGACGCATCCTCTCCGTCGAGGATCACCGATCCTGAACTCGCGAACTCGAGCCCGGCAATGATGCGCAGCAGTGTCGTCTTTCCGCAGCCGGATGGTCCGATCAGCGCCACCAGCTGTCCGGTGGGAAAGTCCAGCGTGACGTCGTCCAGCGCGACAAAGCTGCCGAACGTTTTGCGGATGTTGCGGACTTCGATGCTCATGGTGCCTCGGGTTCCTGCGCCTGGATGCCTGCCCGCCACTCTACGACCGTCTTGAGGACGAGAGTTACGAGGGCCAGCAACGCCAGTAGCGAAGCTACGGCAAAAGCCGCAGCGAACTGATATTCGTTATATAGGATTTCGACGTGCAGCGGCATCGTGTTCGTCTGACCGCGGATGTGGCCCGAAACGACCGAGACTGCACCGAACTCGCCCATCGCGCGCGCGTTGCAGAGGATGACGCCATACAGCAGGCCCCATTTGATGTTGGGCAACGTCACCCGTGCGAACGTCGTCCACCCGCTGGCACCTAGCACCAGCGCCGCTTCTTCCTCGTCGCGTCCCTGCGCCTGCATGAGCGGAATGAGCTCACGCGCCACGAACGGCACGGTGACGAATATGGTCGCCAGAACGATGCCCGGCACCGCGAAGATAATTCTGATGTTGTGATCGAGCAGGTAAGGCCCGAACCAGCCCTGCGCTCCGAATACCAGCACGTAGATGAGGCCCGCGACGACAGGAGAAACCGAGAACGGCAGGTCGATCAACGTGATCAGGAACTGCTTGCCCCGGAAGTCGTGCTTCGCGATGGCCCACGACGCCGCGATGCCGAATATGACGTTGAGCGGCACTGCGATTGCAGCGGCCAGCAGCGTCAAGCGGACGGCTGACATCGTATCGGGCTCGACGATCGCACGAAGATAGGCTTCCCAGCCCTTCTTGAACGCTTCTACGAAGACCGCAACGAGCGGCAGCAGCAGGAAGCAGGTGAAGAACGTCAGGGATATTCCAATGATGAGCCATTTGACGAGGCGCGAATCCGCCGCCGCCGGGCTCGCTTCGAAACGTGCCGCGCGGGCAAACGGGGTGGCGTGAGCGACGACGGCCATCAGCGTGTCCTCTCGCTCGAGCGCGCCGACCAAGCCTGTAGCGCATTGATGATGAGCAGGAGAATGAACGACACCACCAGCATGACCGCGGCAACGGCCGTCGCTCCGGCGTAGTCGTACTGCTCGAGCTTAGTGATGATGATGAGCGGGGTAATCTCCGACACCATCGGCATGTTGCCGGCGATGAAGATGACCGAGCCGTACTCGCCGACGGCACGCGCAAATGCGAGCGCGAAACCGGTGAGCAGCGCCGGCGCCAAGGCGGGCAGCACGACTTTGCGGATTGTCTGCAGCCGCGACGCGCCGAGGCTGGCAGCTGCCTCCTCGAACTCAATGTCGAGGTCCTCCAGCACCGGCTGCACCGTGCGCACGATGAACGGCACCCCGATGAAGATGAGCGCCACGAGCACGCCCAGCGGCGTGAACGCGACCTTGATCCCGAGCGGCTCGAGAAAGCCGCCGAGCCAGCCGTTCGGAGCATACAGAGCGGTCAGGGCAATACCCGCCACGGCCGTGGGCAGCGCGAAGGGTAGATCAACGAGTGCGTCGACGATGCGCCGGCCGGGGAAGTTATAACGCACGAGGCTCCAGGCCAGCATCAGCCCGAACACGACGTTGATTGCCGCCGCGATCAGCGATGCTCCGAAGCTCAATCGGTAGGAAGCCATCACGCGCGGCGCAGTCGCCACGTGCCAGAACTCAGTCCAGCCGAGCGTCGCGCTTTTGAAGAAGACCGCGGTCAGCGGTATGAGGACGATGAGCGACAGATACGAGATCGTCACGCCCATCGAAAGACCGAAGCCGGGGAGCACCCGGCGAACTTTCGCGACACCCATGTTCCGCCCCTTCACTCACCGGCGAACGCGAAAGGGTGCGAACTGCCAATCGGCTCGACGTACGTCAGGACGACGTGAACGATGGCTTCGCGAGTGTCAAGATTTCGATAGGTGTGCGGCACATCAGCGTGGAACAGCACCGCATCGCCCGGCGGAAGAATAATAGGGGCTTCATTGCCGACCGTTAGTTCGACGCGCCCCTCAACGACGATGACGTTCTCCTTCGTCCCCGCCGCTCTCGGCTCGAGTGCTTCACGGTGCTGACCGGCAATCCGAACTTCGTAGAACTCGGCGCGTCTCGTTCCCTCCATCGGAAACAGCGCGCGCGAGGTGAAGCGGCCGTTGCTGGCGCTGACGATCTTTGCACGGCTCTTCGGAAGCGGGACCGTGACGCGCGAGGCCTGGGCAACGAGAAGGTTGGCGATCGGAACGCCCAGCGCTTCGGCAACCTTCAGCAGCAGACTGATGGTCGGAACGCTCTTGCCTGTCTCGATCTGGCTCAGCATCGCGCGGCTCACGCCGGCGAGCTTAGCGAGCCGCTCGAGCGAGTGTCCCTGACGCGTGCGCAGACGTTTCAGGTTCGTGCTGATGTTGGTCAACAGCGCGGCAGATTGGTCCGTCCGCGGTCTCGCGCGGGTGGTGACTTTCGCGCCAACAGGGCGAATTCTGTTTGCCACGGCGATGTCTGTCATCCGGTTCAAAGGTGCCCCCTGAGCGGTACGTCCCGCACCGCTCGAATTTGTTGATCGTGAGGTTAACTTTGGGGTTCCGGCCAAGGAACGCAGAAAAACTGCTAAGCTTATGACGGTGAACAGCTTCGCATCGATTGCGCACGCGTGGTGCCGCCAAGCGAAAAGGGCCGCATACGATGCGGCCCTTTCCAGATACGCAGTAGCGCTAATGCGCTAACCTTTGCACTTCCATTCCTTCGGCGGGCGATACCCCATGCCGGGAAAGGCCCACACGCCGCGCGCCCAAGAAATTCTCTTGAGAGGATCTGGCGCGAACGTCATCCCTGCAGGGCAGCCGCGATAGGTGCTCTTCTTTTTTGCAGATGCCGGCGCGAGCACAGCGAAGGTCATAGCTAGTGCCGCTATGGCGATGAACGACAGTGTATATCTCATAGTAGTCTTCCCATCGATTTTGTGTCTCGCGCGATCAGAACTGGATGCGCGAACCGCCCATGATCATGTCCATCGCGTCCACATCGACCTTCTGAGCGTTCGGTCCGCCCTTGCTGCCGTTGCTGCTGCCAAACACTTCGGCTTCGGCATGACGCCATGCGATGTAGAGATCCATCGATGCACTTTCGATGTTCTGGTTGAAGCCAACGCCCCAGACATCGATGTCAGCACCTGCTCCATAGTACGGGGAGCCGACTCCCAAACCTGAGAACAGGCTGGCCATGTTGCGCGGGATACCCGTCGCCGTGGCGCCATTGCCTCCGATGATCGCACCGGTGTCGTAGTGCTCGTACTCGCCGTAGATCGTCGATTTTCCGAGCGTTCCGAGATGGCCGAACTTGCGTTCGACGCCGACCATCAACGAGTAAAAATTGTCGCTGTCGTCGATTTCCCCTGCGCCAGCGACGTTGTTCTTGAACGCCGCCTCGCGGTTGTTGTCCCACTTGATGCCGTAGGCACCGGTGAAATAAAGGCCGCTGTCGACGTGCATGACGGAGGCGGAAAGACCCAGCGTCTCGCAATCCGAGCTGCCGCCAGCATCGATGGCGCAACCGCGGCTATTTGTTCCGCCCTGCCCGACCCACGCGGCATAGCCAATGCCGCCAGCAAACTTGAACCCCGCATGCTCTCCCGCATAGCGCAGGGCAACATCCCAGAAGTCATCATCGCCCCACGCCGCCGACGCCATAAAGCCACCGATCTCGGGAGTGTCGTACCTTACGAGGTTCCAGCGATCGCCTTCGCCCGGGACACCTTCGCCGGTGAAGCCGCTCTGCGGCAGAATCTGCCCCCACGTATTCGTGCTGAGGGTTCCGTTCGCAGCGTAGAGCCGGAAGCTGCTGTTCCAGCGGCCGTAGTGCTTGAGGAACAGGTTCGTCGAAGAGAGATTGATCTCGGTGATGCGCTCTGTCGCCTGATCGGTCTGCCCAAGCCAGACGCGTCCGAGCTTCGTGCTCTGGATCCACCAAGTATTCTGGCGCAAGTCGAGGCCATTGGCGCTGACCTCGATCGTGCCGCCCAACGGATTCGGCTGATTGCTGAAGCCGCTCGAGTGGTTCTGGTCCACGCGGTTGAGGCGGTTCGAGCGGGCACCAATTTCGAGCAGGTATCCGACCGACCATTCCTTGTTGATCTTCGCATCGCCGACGAAGCGAAAGCGACCGCGCGCAGCCTCGTTGGTGCCCTGGTACACATTCCGCTCGTGCCCGTCGTCCCAGAACAGCACCGCCTCGTTGACGTAGCCGCTGACGGTCAAACTGACTTTGCGATTGCCCTTTCGGGCGGTGGTGACCTCGAGTTCCGCAATTCTCTCTTCGAGATCCGCGCAGCAATCTCCCCCGAGATCCGCTGCATTCGCCGCCGGCATCCCCAGCAGGCCCAGCCCGAGGACCAGCGCCGAGCTGGTTCCCCCGCGTACTCCCCCGTACATGTACTCACTCCTACGCTTACTTTTACGCAACTAACGCTTATTCTGGAATCTGCTATATTGGAAAACGTCCGCTATATCAGACCAACGTTCTTCGATGTTTTGCGGTTATCGTTCCCGCGTCAACGACGGTTTGTGAC
>CALRVN010000049.1:0-14051 GCA_943371625.1 Hyphomicrobium sp. CS1GBMeth3 | reverse complement strand
GCGACGCCTATCGCAGATAGGGGCAGACGCGCTCCTCGCCGTAGCGGTTGATCCACGTCCCCGACCGATACGAGAAGTGCGGGAAATCGCGAGCGCAGCGACGCATGTCGCGGTCGTCCGCGCGGCCCTCGCGCACCGACGCGGCGATGAGCGTGCCGGCAATGATGCCTCCGATGAGCGCGCCCGCGCCCCAGCCGCGTCCGCCGCGAACCAGCGTCACGCCGCTGTGCGTGGAAATTGTCGTCCTTGCAATCGGCGCGGCCTGCGCCGCCGCCAGCGGCAGCGTTGGCAGCAGCATGCTGGCGCATGCGAGGATTGCAATGCTGGATCTCACCCGTTTCATGTCGTGCTCCTGTTTGGATTGAACCGGCGCAGCACAAGCCGCAGCTCGGCCGATAGTCGCGCGCCTCGGTGGCGGCCCCGTGGCATCCTGGCGGCAATGGCGTGTCAGCTACAACGCCCCCGCCGTCAATCTCCGCCGCTGCAGTGACATGGACCGGTTCTGTGTCGAGCTTAAGTCGAGGCCAAAGACCTTGCCGACAGCCCTCGCGGAGTAACGGCACGAATCCGCAAAGAGCGAGGCGATCGCGTCTTTGAGGTGTGCCGGCGTGCGGTTATTGTATCGTTTTTTATGGCGGATTGCCGGTTTTCTGAGTTTCTCGCCTCGGGTCTGACGAATGCGCATTTTCTGCTTTCTTGTTGTCGCCACGGTAGCGTTCACCGCGCTCCACTGTCTGATTGTCGATGATCATTTGCGGATCGCACTCTTCGGCCTGGCCATGCTCACACTCGCGATCGCGTTTCCTCACGTCTCGGACCACTTGCATGGCGAAACCGTCGATCTGATCTATTACAGCGTTGGCATTGCCGCTGCTGTATTGCTGTTCGTCTCCCGCGAGTCGGAACAGAGGGTTGGCCGTTTGAGCGGGCAGATCGCTCTTCTCACCGAGAACCAGCGCAGCCTCGCGGACCGCTCGAGCGCCCTACGCGCAGCCACAGTCTCCGGCCGCAAAGAACTCGAGGAGGTGCGCGCTTCCATTGATGCCACCCGAAAGCGCATTGCAGCGCCGGAACTAAAAGAACTCACAGCGAGCGAGCGCGAAGTCTCGGAGGCTATTTTGGCTAGCCCACCATTTGCGCGCCACGCCGACCATCTGCGATCACGCCAGAAGCTGTGCTCGCAAATCGTACCCGCGCTAAGGACCGAAAACTCTTATCTCTTCGCTCAGATCAACCGGCTACGCGTTTATCCAGCAGAGCGCGAGCCATGGAAGGAAATGCAGCGTTCCCTCGAACACTCTCGCGACCTAGTCGACCAAGCACGGTTCGAAGCAAACACTAGACACATCGACGAATGCGCTAAAGTTGACAAAACGCTAGAGCAGCTGCAGCGATCCAGTCCCTCGTTCGACAAGGTGCTCGCGCTAAAAGGCGACATGCTGCAATCGGCATTAGAGACCAAATTTGATCCGAGTTCTCTCGATACGCTGATCGCAGTCAGCACTCGCAACGAGAAAATCTCAGTCATCATCGAACGCATTGCCGAGGCCGTTGCCCAACCGCTCAGCTTGCGGTCCCTGGAGCGAACTGCGGGCCAGCTCGAGGCCGATATACCACGTCACGCTATGAGAGCACGCCGTGCCAAAACCATGGCCCACGCATTGCGCTCCAAATCGACCGGCCTCAAGACCGCCGTGCATCGCATCCGCGACGAGCCCGCCAGGGGCTTGGTGCTCTGGAGCGGCCGAATGCTAATGTTCTACTGGCCATATATGCTCATTGCATTCCTGGCACTCAAGATTGCACGCAAGAAGTACCCTGCCTAGTTCTCGTCCATCTTCAAGGCGGCGATGAAGGCTTCCTGCGGGATCTCGACCTTGCCGAACTCGCGCATCTTCTTCTTGCCGGCCTTCTGCTTGTCGAGCAGCTTGCGCTTGCGCGATATGTCGCCGCCATAACACTTGGCGATCACGTCCTTGCGCAGCGCGCTGATCGTCTCGCGCGCGATCACCTTGCCGCCGATGGCCGCCTGGATCGGGATTTTGAACAGATGCGGGCGGATCAGTTCTTTCAGCTTCTCGCACATCGTCCTGCCGCGGCTCTCCGCGCGCGTCCGGTGCACGATCATCGATAGCGCATCGACGGGCTCGTCATTGACGAGCACCGACAGCTTCACGAGGTCGTTCTCCTCGTAGCCCTTGATCTGGTAGTCGAACGAAGCATAGCCGCGCGAAACCGACTTCAGCCGGTCGTAGAAATCGAACACCACCTCGTTCAGCGGCAGCTCATAGACGAGCATGGCGCGCGTGCCGACATAGGTGAGCTGCTTCTGCCGTCCGCGCCGGTCCTGGCACAGCTTCAGCACCGCGCCCAGGTATTCGTCCGGCACCAGGATCGTCGCCTCGATCCACGGCTCCTCGATGTGATCGATACGCACAGTGTCCGGCATGTCGGCCGGATTGTGCAGCTCCATCATCGTGCCGTCCGTCATGTGCAGGTGATAGATCACCGACGGCGCCGTGGTTATGAGGTCGAGGTTGAACTCGCGCTCCAGCCGCTCGGTGATAATTTCGAGGTGCAACAGGCCCAAGAAGCCGCAGCGGAAGCCGAATCCGAGCGCCGCCGAGCTTTCCGTCTCGAAAGAGAAGCTGGCGTCGTTGAGGCGCAGACGCGCCATGGCATCGCGCAGGTCTTCGAAGTCCGCTGCATCGACCGGGAATAGGCCGCAGAACACCACCGGCTGCGCCGGCTTGAAGCCCGGCAGCGCCTCCGCCGTCGGATTCTTCTCGTCCGTCACCGTATCGCCGACGCGCGTATCGGCCACTTCCTTGATCGCCGCCGTGAAGAAACCGACCTCGCCCGGCCCGAGCTCGGGCAGCATTTCCTGCTTCGGGCGGAAGATGCCGACGCGCTCCACCTGATAATGGCCGCCGGTGGCCATCATCTGCACCTTCTGCCCGCGCTTGAGCACGCCTTCTTTGACGCGCACCAGCACGATGACGCCGAGATAGGCGTCGTACCAGCTGTCGACCAGCATCGCCTTCAGCGGCTTGTTCGCATCGCCCGTTGGTGGCGGCAGGCGCTCCACGATGGCTTCCAGCACCGCTTTCACGTTGAGACCCGTCTTGGCCGATACGCCGACGGCCTCCGACGCATCGATACCGATCACGTCCTCGATCTGTGTCTTGACCCGCTCCTCGTCTGCGGCCGGCAGGTCGATCTTGTTCAGGACGGGGAGGATTTCGAGGTTGTTGTCGAGCGCCTGATAGACGTTGGCGAGCGTCTGCGCTTCGACGCCCTGGCTTGCATCGACGACCAGGATCGCGCCCTCGCAGGCAGCCAGGCTGCGCGAGACCTCGTAGGCGAAGTCCACGTGCCCGGGCGTGTCCATCAGGTTGAGCTGATAGGTCTTCCCGTCCGTGTGCTTGTAGTCGAGGCGCACGGTCTGCGCCTTGATCGTGATGCCACGCTCGCGCTCGATGTCCATCGAGTCGAGGATTTGCTCCTTCATGTCGCGGTCAGCGACGTTCCCGCACAGCTGAATCAGCCGGTCCGAGAGCGTCGACTTGCCGTGGTCGATGTGGGCGATGATGGAGAAGTTACGGATGAGGGAGGTGTCGGTCATGGCGGGCTTGATAGCATCGCCACCTGTGCCCTGAAAGGGCAACTGCCCGGAACACCCACACCACAGTGCCGCGCTCTCGGCGGGGAACGTGTGCAAGAAAAAGCCGAGGTCCGAAAATCACCACGCATCGGCCGCCGCGATGCGACTCCGAACCCCTCGGATCGCCGACTTTGATGGACAGATCATCATTTAGAACGATTCTAATATAAAATTCAGCCGTGAAGCCGCGCGCAAATCTGCAAATTCTGGCTGCGGCGAGATTTCCGCAGCTGGCCCTCGCGCCTCGCAAAATTCACGCGCGCCGATGCCGAATTCGTCCAGGGAGTCGCAGCCCCTGACACCGGCTTCCGCTCGGTAATGCCAAATGGCGGGATTTGCCGCTCCACGCGGCCTTCGGTGTCTTGACGCGGCCACATCGACGGGCATGAGTACGCCCGCCACCGACCCCCAACTCCCCGAAGGACGCGTGATGCACGGTATGAAATTTCTCGCGGCATTCGCCGCCGCGATCATTCTTTTGAGCGCCAGCGACGGCGCATTCGCTCAGATAGAACCATCCCCCGCATTTCGCGATCAGGCTAAGAAACCGATCAAGCGCAAGCAGCAGCCGGCGACGGCGCCCGGCGCCGCGGCGACCGCACCGGCTATTGTGACCCCAGCACCGCCCGCAGCACCGGCTGCGACTACGGCAGCTCCTGCACCGGCTCCCGCACCGGAAGCGACGCCGCCCGCCGAAGCGGCCGTGCAGTCCGGCCCGCCGCCTGTCTCCGCCCACGCCACACACCCGCAGAAGCGCCCGCCCTATCCCCCGGCGAAGGAGAACTGCCGCAACACTGAAAGCTTCGAGTCTTGGAAGGCGCGCTTCCGCAAGGAAGCCGCATCGCGCGGCGTCAGCCGTCAGTCGATCGCCATCGTCGACGCGACCCCGCTCGCCTCCAACATCATCGGGCGCGACCGCAAGCAAGGCGCCATCTTCGTCATGACGTTCCTCGACTTCCAGACCAAGCTCGCGACGCCCAACCGCGTGCAGTCGAGCAAGCGCAAGGTTGCCGAGCATCGCGCCACGTTCGATCGTGCATCGAAGGAGTTCGGCGTTCCCGCGTCCGTCATCACCGGCTTCTGGGCGCTGGAAAGCGACTTCGGCGCCGGCATGGGCAAGCTCCCGATCCTGCCGTCGCTCGTCGCCCTCGCCTACGACTGCCGCCGCAGCTACATGTTCACCGAGGAGCTGATCGCTGCCCTCCAGATCATGGATCGCGGCGACATGAGCCCCTCCGGCATGATCGGCTCGTGGGCCGGCGAGATCGGCCAGACGCAGTTCCTGCCCACCCGCTATCTCGACTACGCCATCGACTATGACGGTGACGGCCGCATCAACCTGTTCTCCAACGACGACGACGTCATCGGCTCCACCGCCAACTACATGAAGAACCTCGGCTGGCGCTCCAACGAGCCGTGGACCGAGGAAGTGCGCGTAACCAAGGACCTCCCGTGGGACAAGGCCGACTTGGCCATCAAGCTGCCCCGCTCGCAGTGGGCGCAGTGGGGCATCACCTACCCTGACGGGAGCCCGATCCCCGCCGACGAGCTCACCGCCTCGCTGCTGCTGCCTATGGGCCGCAACGGGCCGGCGTTTCTCGCCTACCCGAACTTCGACATCTACACCGAGTGGAACAACTCGCTGAGCTATGCCACGACCGCCGCCTACCTCGCCAATCGCATCGACGGCGCCGGGGCCATGTCGCGCGGTCGCGGCGACACCAACGGCCTCGACGCCGCGGGCACCAAGGAGCTGCAGCAGCTGCTCGCCAGCCGCGGCTATGACGTCGGCAAGATCGATGGTCTCGCCGGCGCCAAGACCCGCTCCGCCGTCAAGGATATGCAGATCAAGCTGGGCCTGCCCGCAGATTCCTACGCCACGCCCGAGCTGCTCTACTCGCTCCGCCGCGGCGGCTAGCAACCCGGGGCTCGTCCCCGGGATCCATCTTTCAGCAAGCTCAGGTCATAGCTGCGTACTGGATCCCGGCAAGTCATGCTGAAAGCATGCCTCCGGCATGACTGCCGGGATGACAGAATGGCGGCGCCTGTTGCCTACTGCCTACCGCCTATTGCCTTCTGCCGCCTGCACTAATGCAGCTTCACCACCGGCTCGGTGCGCCGCGTCAGCGACCGCGACAGCGAGTCGAGGAACACCTTCCACGGCCCGTGCAGCGCGACCTCGTGCATCTTGTATAGCGAGCGATACATCAGCCGCGCGAACAGCCCCTCGACGATGAAGCTGCCGCCGACGATGAAGCCCATCAGGCTGCCGACCGTCGAATAGTGCCCTAGCGACACGAGCGAGCCGAAGTCGCGATAGTGGAACGGCCGCAGCGGCTCGCCCTTCAGCTTGCGCTGGATCTCGACGAAGAGATGCGAGGCTTCCTGATGCGCCGCCTGCGCACGCGGCGGGATCGCGTTCGTCTCCCCTTCGGGAACGAGATACGCGCAGTCGCCCATCGCGAAGATGTTCGGATCCTTCGTCGTCTGCAGCGTGTCGGTAACGACGAGCTGGTTCGCCTTGCTCACTTCGAGCCCGTCGAGATGGCTGAGAACCTCCGGCCCTTTCACGCCCGCCGCCCACACCACCAGCTGCGACGGAATGAGGTTGCCGCTGGCGAGCTTCACACCCTCGGCCGTAACCTCGGTGACGCGCGAGTTGGCGTGGATCTCGACCTTCAGTTTGCGCAGCGTGTCCGCGACGCCTTCGGAAATGCGCTCCGGCAACGCCGGCAGGATGCGCGGCGCCGCCTCGATCAGCGAGATTTTTACGTCCTTCTCCGGATCGATCTTGTCGAGACCGAACGCCACGACACCACGCGCCGTCTGGTGCAGCTCGGCCGCTAGCTCCGTCCCCGTCGCGCCCGCGCCGATGATCGCGACGTCCAGCTGCCCCGGAAGGATCGGCCCTTCCTGTGCATAGGCGCGCACGCATGCGTTGATGAGGCGCCGGTTGAACCGCTCCGCCTCTTCCGGTGTGTCGAGCATGATCGCGTACTTCTCGACGCCGGGCGTGTTGAACGCGTTACCGACCGAGCCGATCGCGATCACCAGGATGTCGTAGCGGAACGACCGCACCGGCGTGATCTCGCGCCCGTCCTCGTCATAGGTCGCCGCCAGGTACACGAGCTGCTTCTTGCGGTCGATCCCCGTCATCTCGCCGTAGCGGAACTTGAATCCGTGCCAGTAGCCCTGCGCCTGATACTCGATCTCGTGCTGCGCCGTATCCATGCTGCCGGCAGCGATCTCGTGCAGCAGCGGCTTCCAGATGTGCGTGCGCGACTTCTCGATCAGCGACACCTGCGCCGACTTCTTGCGGAACCAGTGATCCTTGCCGAGCTTGTCGCCCAGCCGCGTCGCAAGCTCGAGGCCTCCCGCACCGCCGCCCACGATGATGATGTGCGGCAGGTCGGCATCGCCCTGGCCTACCGGCAATACTTTTGTCGTTGCGGGAGCTGTCGTCGTCTCGGTCATCGCCAGGCGCCTCTTGGGGTTTGAAACCTACGGGCCGACGCGCTTATAGCACTCCGCTAAATGCGGTGCGCTATCGCGGCGTTCAAGTATCTAGCGGGACGGATGCGGGACGGCGAGCCGACTTTATGGCGCGGGCGGCTGCTGCGTCGGAGCCGGCACCTGCACTTCGATCGGAGCCCCGTCCGGCGAGGTCGGCGCGGTCACGAACGGCAGGTCGGCAAAGACGAACGTGTAGGCGAGCGCCGCCGCAACGCAGATGAGGAAGCCAAAAATCAGAAACTTGCGGTTGTCCATCATGTTGCGTCATTCCCCGTGTTCGCGGGCGGTGTCGCCCGCTGTCACGAAGCACACAATGTGCTGAAAAACCGCTAAGCCGTGCGGATCAGGACCGGATTTCGCCGCCCGTCGCCGCTTTCACAGCTGCCGCAATCTTCTGCGACACGGCCTCGATGTCCTTGTCGGTCAGCGTCTCGGCGGCCGGTTGCAGCGTCACCTCGATGGCGAGCGACTTCTTGCCTTCCTTCTCCAGCGCCCCGCCTTCGAACACGTCGAACACGGAAACCTCGCGGATCAACGCCTTGTCGGCATTCGCCGCAGCGCGCATCACGTCGCCGGCCGCAACCCCCTTGTCGAGCACGAACGCGTAGTCGCGCCGCACCGCTAGCAGGTCGTTGGCTTCAAGGCGCGGCTTGGCGCGGCTCTTCGCCTTCTGCGTCGGCACGGCGTCGAGGAAGATTTCGAACGCCGCGACGGGGCCGGCAACGTCCATCGCCTTCAACGCCGCCGGATGCAGTTCGCCGAAATGCGCCAGCACCGTCTTCGGGCCGAGACGCAGCGTCCCGGACCGCCCCGGGTGATACCAGGCGGGAGCATCGCGCGTGATCTGCGCCTTCGCGGTGTCGAAGCCAAGCGAGGCGAGCACGGCATAGACGTCGCTCTTCGCATCGAAGAGGTCGACATCCTTCGCCGCGCCGTCCCAGTTCCGGCCGCTGCCGCCGACCTTCGCCGTACCCGAGCGCACGCCGGACGCGGAGACGAACTGATCTTCCGGCTTGTCGCCGCGATAGGCCTGGCCGAGTTCGAACAGCCCCACGTCGGAGAAGCCGCGGTTGCCGTTGCGCTTCAGTGCCCACAGCAGTCCCGGCAGCAGCCCGGGACGCATCGACGACATATCGACCGAAATCGGATTGGCGAGTTGCAGCGAGGCATCGCCGCCGCCGAACGCCTTGGCTTCGGCATCTGGAATGAACGACCAGGTAATCGCCTCGACGAGCCCGCGCGCTGCCAACGCCCGGCGCCCGCGGCGTGCCCGCTTCTGCCGCTCGGTCAGCACCGCGCGCGCGACGCCATCTGGGCGCGGCAGAGGAGTAGCCGGCACGCGATCGATCCCGGCAATGCGCACGACCTCTTCGACGAGGTCGGCACTGCCATGGATGTCCGGCCGCCATGACGGCGTCGTCACCGTCAGAACGTCGCCCTTGCCGAGCACTTCGCAACCCAGCGCTTCAAGGATGCCGCGAATGTCCTTCGCCGGCAGCTTCAGCCCCGCCAGCTTGGCAACCTGGCCGACGTCGAAAAAAATGCTGCGCCGCGTGTCCGGCACCTTGCCGGCGACCACCGTGTGGGTCGGCTTGCCGCCGCAGAGCTTGTGGATCATCTGCGTCGCCAGATCGAGCCCGGGCAGCACCGATTCCGAATCGACGCCGCGCTCGAAGCGATAGCGCGCGTCGGTGACGAGGCCCGTCTTGCGCCCCGTCGCGGCCGTGCGCAGTGGATCGAACAGCGCGCATTCGACGAGAACGTTCACCGTCGCTTCCGTCGAGCCCGACGCTTCGCCGCCGATAATGCCGCCGAGACCCAACGGCCCGTTGTCGTCCGCGATGACGCACATCGTCTCGTCGACGTTGTGCTCCTTGCCATCGAGGCCGAGGAATTTCTCGCCCTTCTTGCCGAGGCGCGCGACGACGTCACCCTTGAGCTTGTCCGCATCGTAGACATGCAGCGGACGCCCGCGATCCTGGCTGATGTAGTTGGTGACGTCGACCAGCGCATTGATTGGCCGCAGGCCGACAGCCGTGAGCCGGTTCTGCAGCCATGCGGGCGACGGACCGTTGACGACGCCCTTGATGTAGTGCGCAGCGAAGACGGGGCACGCATCTGCCGTCTCGGGCGAGAATTCCAGACGCACATTGATCGGTGACGGATCCGCACCCTCGACACCCGCAATGGCCTTCTCCGGCTTCAGCGTTCCGAGCCCCGCGGCCGCGAGATCGCGCGCGATGCCACGCACACCGGTGCAGTCGGGACGGTTCGGCGTCAGCTTCACCTCGAACACCGGATCGGCGAGCCCCATCACGTCGACATAGCGCTCGCCGACATGACCCGCCATCTCGGCCGGCAACTCGATGATGCCCGTGGCCTCCGACGACAGCTCGAGCTCCGCCGCCGAGCACATCATGCCGTTCGACACGACGCCGCGCACCGGCTTCTTTTCCAGCGTGATCTTCGAGCCCGGAATGTAGGTGCCGAGCGGCGCGAACACGCCGAGCATGCCCGCACGCGCGTTCGGAGCGCCGCACACCACTTCCAGCAGCGGCGCGCCCTTCTCGACCTCGACCTGAATCACCTGCAGCTTGTCGGCGTTGGGGTGCTTGCCCGCTTCGACGATGCGCGCGACGCGGAACGCTTCGAGGTTCTCGGCCGGATTGTCGACGCTCTCGACCTCGAGGCCGATCGCCGACAGCTTCGTCGCGATCTCGTCGACGGTCGCCTTGGTCTTCAGGTGATCCTTGAGCCAGCTCAGCGTGAATTTCATGGCGAGAGCCCACCCGACAGAGTCGGCACGTCGAGCACCGAGAACCCGTAGTGACGCAACCAGCGCAGGTCGGCCGCGAACATCGATCTCAAATCCGGGATGCCGTACTTGAGCATCGCGATGCGATCGAGGCCCATGCCGAACGCGAAGCCCTGATACTTCTCAGGATCGAGCCCACAATTGCGCAGCACGTTGGGATGCACCATCCCGCAGCCGAGAATCTCCAGCCACTGACCCGGCTTGCCGATCGCCTCGGCGCCAATGTCCACTTCCATCGACGGCTCCGTGAAGGGGAAGTGCGAGGCGCGGAAGCGCATCTTCACTTCGTCCACTTCGAAGAACGCTTTGCAGAATTCTTCCAGCACCCACTTCAGGTGTCCCATGTGCGTGGTCTCGTCGATGACGAGCCCCTCGATCTGATGGAACATCGGTGTGTGCGTTTGGTCGCTGTCGCTGCGATAGACGCGACCCGGCGCGATAATGCGGATCGGCGGCTTAACTGACAGCATCGTGCGGATCTGCACCGGACTGGTGTGCGTGCGCAGAACCAGGCGCGAGCCGTCCGCCTTCGGGCGCAGGTAGAACGTGTCGTGCTCTTGCCGTGCGGGATGCTCGGCCGGAATATTGAGCTTGGTGAAGTTGAGGTCGTCGGTCTCGATGTCGGGTCCTTCCGCCACCGAGAATCCCATGTCGGCGAAGATCTCGACGCACTCGTCGTAGACCTGGCTCACCGGATGGATGCGCCCGTCGGCCACCCCGCCCGGCCGCACCGGCAGCGTGATGTCGGCGCGCTCGCTTTCGAGCCGCTTCGACAGCGCCTCGCCTTCGAGCGTCGACTTGCGCGCTTCCAGCGCCTCGCTGACACGCGCCTTGATCTCGTTGACCGACTGACCGAACGACTTGCGCTCTTCCGGCGGCAGCTTGCCGAGCGTCGCCATCAGCTCGGCGATGCGGCCCTTCTTGCCGAGCACGGCAATGCGCACCTGCTCGATGGCCGCAACGTCGCCGGCCCCTGTGATCGAGGCAATCAGCTCTCGCTCGAGCGTTTCGAGGTCGGTAGCAGTGGAAACCGAGGTCATGCCGAAGAACCTCTGAGAAGAACCTCTGAAGTGTCATCCCGGGCCCAGACCCCCAGCGAGTCTGCCCGGGATCCAGGGTTCAACAACCTCCGACGACCGAAGGCAACATCGAACCGCATCCCAGCCGCGAGCTGGATGCCGGGGACGAGCCCCGGCATGACAAGGATGGACGATCAGAACAGCAGGTGCGGCAACGCGAAGCCTTAGGCTGCCGCCTTCTCCGCCTTCTCGACGGCCTTGGCTGCCTGCTCGGTCAGCGACTTGAATGCAGCCGCGTCGTGAACGGCGAGATCGGCCAGAACCTTGCGGTCGATATCGATCCCAGCCTTGTTGAGGCCGTCGATAAATCGTCCGTAGGTCAGCCCGTGCTCGCGCACGGCGGCGTTGATGCGCTGGATCCAGAGCGCACGGAACGTACGCTTCTTCCGCTTGCGATCGCGGAACTGGTACTGCAGAGCCTTTTCGACGGCTTGCTTCGCAACGCGGATCGTATTCTTGCGGCGGCCATAGTAGCCCTTGGCGGCCTTCAGAACTTTCTTGTGCTTGGCGTGGGCGGTTACACCGCGCTTGACGCGTGCCATAGGAGAACTCCGTTAGATGACGTTGGCTTGCTGGCAGAGCAGCTGACTTTTAATCAGCGGCTCGATGGCTCAGCGGGCGTAGGGCATGTACTTCTTGACGATCTTCGCATCGCTGTCGTTCAGCACCATCGTGCCGCGCGCATCGCGAATGAACTTCGAAGTCCGCTTGATCATGCCGTGACGCTTGCCTGCGGCTGCAGCTCTCACCTTGCCGGTACCCGTCACCTTGAAGCGCTTTTTGGCGCCGCTCTTGGTCTTCATCTTGGGCATTTGGCTGATCCTTTCTCTACTCGTGGGCGGCCCTAATTCACGCACCGGCGCATGGCCGGTGGGAAACGTCCCGATGAAGGGAGGAGCCGCCTTTTTGAGGCTGTTCAAAGCATAAAAGCCGCCACGGCATGCCCCGCCGGGCGACTTGGAGGGGTCTTATACGGGCGCATCCCGTAAACCGCAAGCACCGCAGACGCCGATTTTTCGGCGATTTACCGTGCCGCTAGGAGCAGAAACGCCGCCGGTGGCGCGAGCCAGCGACGGCGTCGGATTATCGGCCTCTACCCATTGGACCTGCCGCCGTCACGGCGAACCATGCTCCGCATGGACAGGCCCGAGGGGTGACGGCGCTATTTCGGCGCCAGCACCATGACCATCTGGCGGCCCTCGAGGCGCGGCTCGGATTCAACCTTGGCACTCGTTTCCAGGTCGGCCTTCACCCGCTGCAGCACTTCCATGCCGAGCTGCTGGTGCGCCATCTCACGGCCACGGAAGCGCAGGGTGATCTTCACCTTGTCGCCCTCTTCGAAGAACCTTTTGATCGAGCGCATCTTCACGTCGTAGTCGTGATCGTCGATGGCGGGGCGCATCTTGATCTCTTTGATCTCGACGATCTTCTGATGCTTGCGCGCTTCGGCCGCCTTCTTCTGCGCCTGATACTTGTATTTGCCGTAGTCGAGGATCTTGGCGACGGGCGGATCGGCCTCGGGCGAAATTTCCACCAGGTCCAGCCCAGCCTTGACGGCCCGTTCGAGGGCGTCGGCATGGGAAACAACGCCCACGTTCTGTCCAGTCTCGTCAATCAGTCGTACTTCGCGGGCCCGGATCGCCTCGTTGATCTTCGGGCCGGATGGCTCGCGCTCGGGCGCGGCTCGCATTGGTCGGCGGATGTTGTCTCTCCTAGAGTTGCTTCGCCAGTGGTCGGCTTACGTCTTATGCACTGAAAGCCGGCGGGTCAAAGGACCAACCGGCGCAAATCCCCATCGCAATGGGCCGAAACATCGAGAAGAAAGGCCGTCAAGTCAAGACGGCAACATGGGTTGAATCTGCCACAACCCACTTCAAATTGTAGCAGCAGCCGCTGATTCAGCCCCGCCCCAGGCCCTTCTTGCCGAGCTCTTCGAGGTACTGCCCCCAGCGCTTTTCTTTCTCCCGCCCGAGCTGCTGCAGGTACGTCCACGTATAAAGGCCTGTGTCGTGTCCGTCGTCGAAGGCGATGCGGATCGCATAGTTTCCGACCGGCCGCAGCTCTGCAATCTTGACGTTGCGCTTGCCGCCGACGGTCACCCGCTGGTCGGCCGAATGGCCCTGTACCTCGGCCGAAGGGCTCATGACACGCAGCAACTCGGCCGAGAATTCGTACTTGGACTTGCAGGCGAATTCGACCTTCAGCCCCGTGCCGCCACCCGTGATCTCCAGTTGCGGCGGCTTCACCGCGTTGCGCTTCGCCGTCTCCAGTTCATCGAGCGCCCGCAGCGCGATGTCCTTGAACAGCTTCGCGTGCGTGCCATCGGGCACCGTCGCGGTCACCGGCTTACCGTTGTCGGATCGCAGCCGCACGTCCATGTCGAGCGGTACGGCGCCAAGGAACGGCACGCCGAGCCGCTGCGCCTCCGCCTCCGCCCCGCCGTGCCCGAAGATGTCCGAGCGCTCCCCGCACTTGGGGCAGATGAACGTGCTCATGTTCTCGACGATGCCCAGCACCGGTACGCCCACCTTGCGGAACATGGCCAGACCCTTGCGCGCATCGATCAGTGCGAGGTCCTGGGGTGTCGACACGATGACCGCGCCCGACAGCGGCACCTGCTGCGCCATCGTCAGCTGCACGTCGCCCGTGCCCGGTGGCATGTCGATGACCAGCACGTCGAGTTCGCCGCTCTCGCCCCAGGCGACGTCGCGCAGCATCTGGTTCAACGCACCGACCACCATCGGCCCGCGCCAGATCACCGGCGTCTCCTCGTCGACGAGGAAACCCATCGACATGACCTTCAGCCCGTACGCCTCCATCGGCTTCAGCGTCTTGCCCGACACCACCTGCGGCTGGCCCTTGAGACCCAGCAGCCGCGGCTGCGACGGCCCGTAGATATCCGCGTCGAGGATACCGACCTTCTTGCCCGCCGCCTTCAGGCCGAGTGCGAGGTTGGCGGCGACCGTCGACTTGCCGACGC